>NZ_LN614828.1 GCF_000953135.1 Legionella fallonii LLAP-10
CCACAAAAATCACGCCAACGCACTAAATTAAAACAAATTATCTTGTATCGAAACACCAATAAAATTATAACTCAACACCCAAGGTAACAACTTAAGATTTTCCATATAATTATCCACCTATAAAAAATAGCATTACCCTTCCACCTTAAGATGCGACATCAGCCAGTCTGCTTCTTCTAAAGAATCAAAACTTATAACTACTTTCCCTTTGCCACCATAATTAAAATGCATGCTAACCGTAGATGAAAGTTTTTTTGATAATTGTGCTATCCACTCTTTCTTTCTTTGCTCAAATTGGGGAGAAAGAAAAAACTCTTGCCTATCTTTTGGCATATTTGAGCGTTGAACCAATTGTTCAGTTTCCCTAACTGATAAAGACTTATTGATAACTATTTTTGCAACATCTTCTTGTTGTGCACTCGACAGACTTAATAAGGCTCTAGCATGCCCCATTTCTAATAAGCCTGTTTTTAGCATTTCTTTTACTTCATCTGTAAGAGTAAGCAATCTAAGAAGATTAGTAACTGTTGTTCGTGATCTGCCTAAAGTTTCAGCAACTTCACCATGAGTCATACAACACTCATCTATTAATCTCTTTATAGCTTGTGCCTCTTCCAATGGGTTTAAATCTTCTCTTTGAATATTTTCAATTAAAGAAACCGCCATCCCATTTGCATTATCATATTTTCGAATGATGGCAGGTATTTTTTCTAATCCAGCTATTTTAGCCGCACGCCAACGCCGTTCACCTGCAATAATTTGATATTCATTTTTATTAGGATCCATTTCTTTGACAAGAATAGGCTGTATAATCCCATGTTGCCGAATTGACGAAGCCAGCTCTTCTAGTGAAATATCGCTAAAAAATTTCCTCGCTTGATTTTTATCTGGATAAATTTTTGATAAACGCAGATCGATTGCTTCCAAAGATTGGATATCATTTTTTAGATTAATTGGCTCAAATGCAGGAAATTTCATATTAAACCGTCTCCATTTTAGTTGGCTTTTCTAAGTAATGTTGGTTTAATTTTTCTTGGGCCTCCAAAACAAATTTTTGCATTTTTTTAACATGCTCTTGATTATCTCCAGGTTTAGTATAGCCAAATAGTTTTTCCCAATGATTGAATTCTGCCTGTAAAACAAATAATTTCTTTTTCCATTCAATTTCTTCATCAGATTCTTTTTCGTGAGAACCTTCAGGCTTAGCCTCCTCTTTGAATTTATAATCGTATTTTAAAGCACTAATAAAATATGGAATAGGATAAAAGCCTGTGCTCTCTTTTTTTGCATATTTCTTGGTATAGTTAATTTTCTCTTGGATGTATTCTTCTGAATAATTATTTATAATATTTTCTAATATTGATTGGCTTAATGTACCAAAAATTGTTTTTATTTCTTTATGTATCTTATCATTTTCAATGCGACTGACTTCTGATGTTGATATATTTTTTTTGTTGTTAACTAATACTTCGAATCCAGTAATTTTTCTACCAATTCTTATTGGTTCCAAACTAACAGCAAAATTAGCTCGATCATTAACCTCTTCTAACGAGGGTGAAATAACATTTCTCGTAAGCTCCCGCATGCTTGGATATTTATCTTCAGGAACTCCTAAAATTTTTCTGAAGGTATCTAATGGAATAATTTTATTCTTTTGCAAATTAATAAACCGTGTACTATTTTCATAGAGAGCATGACCGTATTTCGATTCAAATTCAGACTGCAGATCAACGTCGATAGTACCGTATATAGATGGATTAACTAATAAATCAAGCATGATTTTATGAAAAGAAAAATTGATGGTATTATTTTGATAAAATGTGGGTGCGCCATGTAACACTCGTAAGTTTAAAAAAGAAATGTCTGTAGGCACCTTATCTTTCAATAAATTCCATTGTATTTTTAATGATGCCAACCCATCAATAGACTCTTTTAGATATTGAGTATTATTACTGTTAAATTTAACTGCTTTTAACAGCTTAGAAAAAGGCATGTTACATTCAACAGCAACCGAGTTTTGATGGTTATGTATGCGGCCATCTCCTTTTATTGCTTCATACAAAAACACATTAACAATTTTTCGTTGCAAGACACTCATTAACGAGTATGCATGAATAATTGCGACATGTTTGCGTATTATTTTTTCAGCGAACATTACCGGTTCCACTCCGTTTGGCCTTTTTTCTTATTTTTTCCTCATTATTCTACTCAAAATAGCAGCGCGGATTATGGCAGCTTGAGGGCCTCTTATATCAGGATATTCCTTTACAACTTCATTTCTCATATCAGAAAAAAAACATCGTTGCTCAAATGTCATGTAAATTTTATCAAATACAAAGTTTTCACTATTCCCTTCTGCATTAAGCACCATTTCTTTGTAATCAGGATTTTCCTTCAACATTATTATGGCTTCATTCACCCAATCAGTTTTCTTTTTTAAATTATATTTTTCAGAATTTAACAGAATTTCTCTGAGCGACTCTTTGATTTCTTTATTAATAGTAAATGTAATAATTTTCTTGTCGTCTTCATTATTATTGAGTTTCAATTTATTCATTTTAATCACATTTCCTGAGCAATTAGAGGAAGTATTTTTTTAAAGCATTCCTCAACCGATTTACCATTATTCCATTGGACATTATTGCTTATCGTATTCATTTGCTCGACAATGTTCTCGTGTAAAATGCTGCTTGAAACTAAGGCATCAAAGATAATTTTTGCAATATTTGGTTTTACCTTACCTAAACTAACATTTATTTGTTTACGCCCTCTTATTTCTTTTTTTGTAACTAAGGAAACTTCAAGTTCTTTTTTTAATTTAACAATTGCATCAAAAGATAAATTTTCTATAGCTGCCTTTAAAAGAACTTGTTGATGCTCTGCATTTTCAACTGAAATAATTAATTCAATTAATTTTATATTCTCTATTTTTCCTTCAGCAATCGCCTGTTTTATTTCTGAACTTGCTTGCAAAATCAGAATATATCTTCGAGATTGTGTTATGGACATTCCCGTTAAGTCACTTAAAATTTTTGATGTTATTTTCTCGTTATCATTTATTTCTTTATTTTCGTTTAAATATTCCTTAACAATAGCCTCAATACTCGCAACTCTTTCAGCTAAAGATAAGTCTACTCGTTCATTATTTTCAATCCACTGTAGAACTCTTAACTTTGTACCAACAGGTCGTTGACTTGCGATTCTTGCTATAATTTCTTTTTTACCAGCAATTGCTGAGGCTAATGTTCTACGTTCGCCAGCAATTAAACGACATTTGTTCCCAAATCTGTATACAAATATGGGATTAATTAATTGATCATCCAATATAGTTTTCGCCAATGATTCAAGTGACTTCCAATCATTTTTCTTTTTTGCGTAGTCAGGATCCGAAGGTTCTATTCCATTCATAGCATCATGAAGAGTTAGTGCTAGCTCACGATTGTTTTCTGGATCAAGTTCTATTTTATCCAAGGACAATACTTCTATTGATAGCTCCCCTGCATAATCATTAGCAATTGCTAATGATCTCGATATAGCTTCCGTTTTGACAGGATTTAATTTGAATTTATTAACCATAAGAAGCCTCCTTTTCCTCTATTTTGTTGTATACATTATGAAATACCCTGTCATATACATAAGAGCACCATTTTTCACTTTCAACTCTCGCTAGATGTGTTTGTGGTAGATTAAATACACAATTAGGTTTTGCATCTTCTACTACCAATTCGGAATAAATGGTTCTTTGAGCTATAGGAGGTAACAGCCATTCTTCTGATTTTTCTATTGAGCGCAAATCATTAAGAAACTTCGTATGTACTGCTGTTTTACGCACTTGGTTAGGTAAAATTCCAGCTATTTTGATAGTATCGTCCTTTACTCTTCTAAGTTGCTCTTGTGAAATCGCCTGAATCATTCCTATGGTTCCATTAATACCATATTGTTCAAGTTCAGTTGGCAATAGACCATGGCTTGCTGCGCGCAATCCGGCCATTGTTAGTGGGCCAAATTGTGGATTCGTATCGATAATAACAAATTGATAATCACTATGAGTTGATAGCATTTCGGTAAATTCTTTAAGGCGATTTATAACTTTTTCTTTTACATCAACTTTTAAAACACGTTGTGCATCTTCTAGTAATGAAGCAAAAGAAGGGAAACAATCTAAATTGTCAACCCAGGTTGGATATGGATAAATAGATTTTCCTATGAATATGTCTGCAATACTACTAACACCATCCCAATGTGGATCATCTTCTGGTAAGTTATTTGGATCCCATTCAGGATGGGCTTTAGGCATATAACCGGTTGGGTGAGCAGGATCTCTGGTAGTTGGAATCAAGCTAGACGAGGAATTTCCTTGCGGATCCAGATCAATGAATGCCCCTTTCATGTTTTTACATTTAGCTAGATACTGTGCAAGAGTGAGTGCAATGGTTGATTTACCAATACCTCCTTTGTTTCCAGCTGTTGTAATTACTTTCATCCGTCCTCCCTTTTTTAGAATAAGGTGTTTTGTACTATTACTTTTTTAGAGTAACTTTAGTGAAATCAATTTGCAAGCGGTAATTTGTACTATTCAAGTTTTTTTAAAAAAAGAAAATATATATCTTTTTTCTTCTTTTCATAACTTCCTTACACGACTTATCTGTAACCAATTGATTTTTAATTATTTATTACATTTTCATTGTGTATATATTTGGGATGTATAGTGTAGGTATATGAGTTTTTGTGTGTAGAAATATGGGGTTAATCACTTGTTTTTATTATATGTGTAGCTTTATGGGGCTTTATGGTGTAGGTATATGGTGATGGTGTACCTTTATGGGATATTTTATTTTTTTATATAGACCTTTATGCAGTAAATGTTAGGTTAGATAACTGTATTTTGCCCTGGAAATTTTAGATATTATGAGGGCTATTTACATAATGAATTTTAAAATACATTATCTCGGAATTTTCTTTGATATTTTTCTCGTTTTTTGTTGAATGTCATGATATCGCCAACTTGACTTTTGTTAATGCAAGAAGGCGGTGAGTGTCGAATTTTAGGCGCAAAGAATCATGCTGCTAATTGTCCAAGTTCTATTGTTTTTTTGAATTGGACTCTCTATTGTGTCTCCGAGTTGGTGTTGTCCTACGGGCACGGCGAACAGATTTCTGTTTTTTTCCATGAGATCTCGGATGATCTTTGCACTGACTGGTGATTTGAAATGAATTAGGCTTTTTTTCTTCGTGCGGCTTATGGGTATTTTCGATCTGCTTATTGGGCTCATTATGCGAGCGATGCAAGGTGCGCCCTTGCTCATTTGCTAAATAGCTTCGAATGGCTTTTAATTTTCCTACCACAATCGCTCGCGGCTTGGTATAGGGCACAATAGACAAAATAGGACGCGAATCGCCGATTTTTTGTTACGGTGATTTTGCAAGAACACATCTAGCTCATGCCCCTCTTCATTTATGGCACGCCATAAATAATACACCTAGTCATTGTTGCTAAACTGTCGCTCATCCATATGCATTTATCAGAAGGTTTAGGCCATCATCTTCTTAATCACACCCTTAAAGTAAGAGTTAAACTTAAATCGCCATTGACGTATCGTTTCATAGCTAACCTCAATGCCACGATATAATAATTCTTAGATACGTCTCGATAGCTGTTGTTAAAAACGGTGATAGCTCCATACTGCTATACTAATTAGCTCTACAGGGTAACGTTATCTTTTCGGTTTCCTTTAAGGCATTGTAATCTCCCAATATACTGATCTCAGCTTGGCCAAAGTTAAGTTGATAGTACTTTAACTCGTGTCATTCATCCCTTTAATGAGTGACTCTATTAATTCTGTTTGACATTCTCTTTGGCATTCGAAATGATAACTGGTATTAGGGATGAGCAAAATGGTATTAATGCTTCTATTGAAATTGATAAGTGGATTTTCGGTGGTGTGTTTTTTGTAAAGGTTTGCTGTTTAATGATTTTTAATAACTAATTTAATCATAGACTTTTCTCAAGCTGCTATTGGCATCTCATTATTTTGATAATATAAATGCCTGTTTCTAATAATTTTATACTTGATGTAATTAAATTTTAAAAAAATTAATTACTAATGTACTAAAAGAATGAGATTTAATTATTTGCAAATGTAAATTAATAGGTTTTTTTCCATGAGCTATTGGTGATCTAAATTGTTTTTAGAGTAGTTACTGAGTGAAATTTTAATTAGAAATTAATCTGGTTTCTGTTTGAACAAATGCTTTTAATTTCACGTAATTGTTACTATAAATCATAAAATAAATAAATTGTCCCCCGGGGACATTTTTTATAAGTTATTGATTTTAAACAATAAACAAATGAATGAATTCTGTAATTCATATGAATTATTAAATGGTGTGGTTTTATGGGAGGGCATAACAAGTCCCACTTCTAACAAAACCACATGAAAAGTGCGAAGAGTGAAACGCTTGTCAATCGCAACAATTTACTACAAATGTTTCAGCAAAAATTAATGCTGAATGGGGGTATTATCGAAGTGAATTCTGCTAGTGAAGTTAATTGGCTTATTATGATAATCAACAAAAGAGAGTAGTTGATTAGCGAATATCATAAGCGTTTTTAACTAGCTTTAGGTTTGGATATCCACATTTTTGCAAACTGCTCTATTGTATTTTTTATCAAATTAGGGTACTCCTTGTGGGGCGTATGACCACAATCATTAACAATAATCATTTTTGAAAAATAGTTCACATGGTTAACGATAAACTTTGGAAACGCAGTTGATCTATATTCATCCCTGTCACCATGAGTTGCCAATACAGGACAAGTAAGTGCCTTCAGATGATCTTGTAAATTCCAATCTGAAAAGCTGGCTGATAATCATGTATTGGTCCATACATCTAAATTAAGTGGTAGTTAGAAAACAGAAAGAGATAAAAGCAATTACTAAAGTGACTTTGTTTGGATGATTTCTTGTTTAAAGGATCAGCTTTTAGCAAAACATCACTGAAAGTCAATTTTTATCCACTTAAGTAAAAAAATCAACTTCCATATTTTAGTTTTAAGCGTTGTTTTGACTATAACCAATGGTTTTAGTTGCATAAAAACGTCGTTTCATTAAGCGCTATTAAAACGCGTTTAGAATAACTCTGTATATTCAATAATCATTAAACATAGATAGATTCGATATTAAAAGGGAAGCTCAGTTGGTAATGCGTGCTTTGAATGCCATTTTTTTGAATAGAAGTAGAGTAATTATCTTAAATCAAACCGCGCTACCCGTGCAAAATGGCATGAATGTCGCCTGGTTGGAACGATGCTGAACTCTATTATCGATGACGAAGAGCACTACATGCTGTTACCCCAATCAGAATATGAACAATTATCCCAATATTCCTTTGAAAAAGTGCATGAGTATTTTGATGAAAATGAACCTTTAGGTGGCTGGTGGGATCCAAAAAGCATCCGTTCAGGTAACCTTATATCTACAGCACCATTAAGACTATTGAGTCACTAAAAAAAGAATGACTGAACACAAATTATTCGATAGAATGATCAAGATTTAACCGCTCCAGGAAAGGCGCTCGGTTGATTGTTGTTTCAAACCAAATTAAGGAAACGTGGTAATGAGTAACATTCTAAATATTAAAAATCTATTTCACCCTTCAATGAGCAACCGTAAGACCTTATCTTTAGGGTTGTTAGACCTTACCACAAAAACTTTAATTACATCTCAATCCAATACGTAAAAGGTACTGGTAATTAACTCAATAATTTAAAAGATTTCCCGTCACCATGTTTATTTTAAGATTAGCCTGATAATCATGTGACACTGTTTAGCATTTTAAAAAGTGGATGACTCACTCATTGTAAGGAAGAATCATGACGTATCAAAAACTGGAACTTGAGTTGGTGTCTTCACTCCATCAGTCAGAAAACATGGAGCAGGACGACCTCAATCAAAAAACAAAAAAAGATAAAGAACGTTTTGAGAAGATTGTAACTACTCAAAATAAAATACAAAAAATTAAAGCAGATCTGAATCAATTAATTCAGGCGATGAATCAAAACCCAAGTCTATTATCTCGGGCTGCCAGCTTTTGGAACGAAATCCCTTTGTGGCAAAAAATTACCGCAGGTGTAGTGCTCACCGTACCTCTTTTGATGATTGGACTCATGGCAAATCTTGTAGCCCTTATTACGCTCAGTATTGTTACTGGGATTGTTTATACGGCAAGCCACATCCTTCTTGAAAATCATCAGAGTCAAAATACAGATAATATCGAAGGTTTAAAGGCAGGAATTTCAAGTCTTGCTGATCTGCTGGACTCGGTTATTTCAATTTTAGAGCTCTTACGCGAACAACTGGCCATTGAAATTGATGCATTCCAGAAAAAAAATACGCGCCTGACTGTGAATATCGAACAATTTTCTGAACAGATTAAATCATTAAAGTCACAAATTAATGAGCTTACTGATACCGAAAAAGCACTGCGTGCAACTCAGATTGAACTCGAACTTACTGCCAAAACGCTTAAAGGCTCTATAGAGGGGCAGTCACAAGCTTTAGAAAACACTCAAAAAGAATTGGAGCAGGTTGTAAAGGCGTATAAAGAAAATCAAAATCAGTTGTCTGATAAAATAAAAGAACTTGATGACATTAAAGAAAAAATGGGGAAAGAAGTGGAGCAGGCGAGGGCTGTTGGACTTGTCTTAAGTGGAACAGTGAAAACATTTTCTAACATAGTGATTCAAGACAAAGAACAGCGGGCTGCTTTTCAAAAAAGATTGGAGGAATTTTTAAACAATAAAGAGAAAAGCTTTGTTGAGGTAGCAGACCGAATTTGTGAGGCCGAACACAAACTTTCAGTGGTTACAAAACAACTAGAAGAAAGTAATCAGAGGTATCGCAAGCTTTTAGACAGACAGGAACAACAGATTATTCGCCTGGAACAAATGAATGTGTATCAATCCGATGAGGTGCAGGAATCGTTTGATGGAGTTAGGCCAAGTATTAATGGGTTTTATGCAATAAAAAAAGAACCTCCATTTTTGCCTGAACCTATCCATGGGGCTGCGATATTTGCTGTAGTATAGATGTCGATATTTTGTTTTGAAGACTGTGTTTGAATAGGTGCAGCCTTCAGATTAAAATGGCTGACCAGGGGAATGAACAGTGGAGCAAAAGAGAGCTAGAAAGGCAATTTAAATCAGCTTTGTTCAAGAGAACAGTCCTAAGCCCAGCAAAAAGCATCTATGACATTAACCCAGTCTCATCTAAGTGCTATTGGTATATTTAAAGATACGTATATGGTGGAGTTTCTAGGACTACCTGATGGTCACAGTGAATCAGATTTGCATCAAGGTTTACTTACAAAGCTTAAAGATTTTTTTATTGAATTGGGGCGAGATTTTTTCTGGATTTATTATTTTTTCATAGGGGATTGAATTGTCTCGTTGCTTAAAAGTAGGGCGTTTTGAACCCGAATATCTTGGGAAATTATCATTTTATTTGGAAGCATTAGATCGTGACGCCAGAAAACCACATGAAAATCCTGCAATGGGTGTTCTTCTTTGTGCGAGCAAAGATAATGGGGTGGGTTGAATACTCTTTAAATAGAACAGTTTCTCCCGCACTGATTGCGGAATATAAAATTCAATGCCGGACAAAAAGCTATTGCAGGAAAAACTGCATGAATTTTATATACAGAATGAGCGAAGCGAATAAAGTGTAGGTCAAATAAGGTTTGGCCATTGAGTAGGAAAAAAATGCCATAGCCATTTAGCAACTAGCGCGATAACTATTACCCATAAGAACACAATAATTGACGCAACCACCCAGTTTTTGGGTAATAATTTACCCTTATCAATAGAAATCTCTGCAAGCCGATTTCAGTCATTCCAAGCTTCTTGAGGTATTAGTTTAATAGCTAAGTAAATTCCTAAAGGGATAATGATTAAATCATCGAGTAATCCTAAAATAGGAATGAAATCAGGAATTAAATCAATTGGGCTTAATGCATAAGCGAGAGTTATAAATACAACTAATTTAGCTTTCCAATTAACTCTGGGATCGCGTTTAAGGAAATATAATACCCAAACATATTTCTTCATGGATACCATTATTTTATTTGAATTATTCATATACGCCTTTGTGGGCTTGTTTTGCACTTATAATTCACCATTCTCACCTTTATCGATATTTTCCTACTCACATTAAATGACTTTATTTCCACTGCCATTGTTCTATTTCATCGGGGTCGATACCGTGTTTTTTAATATAGACACGATGCTCTGAGAGCTTATTATCATATTTCTTATTAAGCGCTGCACTATCCTGCTGAGGAATAACTTTTTGTTCTGCCATAAGGGAGAATACTTCTTTGGCAAGATGCCATCGACTGGTTTTATTTCTAATATGCATATCAAAAGGAGTCGTTGTAGAGCCATTTTCCACATAACCATGAATGTGAAATCTACT
Source organism: Legionella fallonii LLAP-10 (assembly GCF_000953135.1). NCBI lineage: Bacteria > Pseudomonadati > Pseudomonadota > Gammaproteobacteria > Legionellales > Legionellaceae > Legionella > Legionella fallonii. The sequence continues at coordinate 10,473 of NZ_LN614828.1, forward strand.
GGTGTCGCCCATCGTAAATAATAACTGCTGCAGGACAGAAGGGTAACCGTGAAAATTAAAAATGACAGGCTTATTTTCTGTGAAATAGTCATTAAAATTGTTTTTTGAAAAAGAACAATCAGAATTTCCAAAGCCTAAAGCGGAAAGCTCAAGAATATTAACAAAACGAATTTTAATGGATGGCATGTCCTCTTGAATCAAAGTAATGGCTGCAAGGGCTTCTTTGGTTAAATAGTCTCCTGCTGCTGCAAGGACAATATCTGGGTTAAGGTCGCTTGCGAAATCCCAAATCATCAGACCCTGCTCAAGTTCTTTTCTTGCTAATTCTGGCGTTAGCCAGCGGGGCTCTAGTGTTTTACCTGCAACAATCACGTTGACTGCATTACAGGAGGTAAGGCAACGCTCTAAAACCACCAGCATAGTAGTGGCATCCGGTGGAAAAAAGGCACGCGTAAAACAGCCGTGTTTTTGTAGAAGATTTGATATAAAACCAGGATTTTGATGCGAAAATCCATTATGTTCTTGCCGCCATCCTGAAGAAGTTAAAATATAATTCAAAGAGGGGATGTCTCCTCGCCAGGGAATGTTGCGGGCAATTTGTAAAAATTTCATGTATTGATCCGTCATGCTGGAGACGATTTGAATAAAAGCTTCGTAAGAGGCAAAAATCGCATGACGACCAGTTAACACATAACCTTGCATGAGTCCTTGAAGAGCATGCTCACTTAACATCTCAATGACTCGTCCATCGGAGCTTATATCCTTATCCCATGCTTTTTTCAATTGCACATTGGCGCGCTGAGTAGTTTCAAAAATTTTATCGAGCTTATTGGAGTAGGTTTCATCAGGGGAGAAGAGACGAAAATTACGATGAATTGTATTGAATTGACACAGTTCATTTAAATAAATTCCAGTACATCGCATGCTGCTTGAGCCTATTGTTCCTGGAGTGGTTGCGTCTTCTGCAATGTGTTCGATGGTAGGAAGCTTAAGCGCTTTGACTTGCGGTTTGCCTCCAAAGGCATGTCTGCTATTACCCATGCATAACTTACTATCAGGAACGAGAGAGCGAATGTGTTCGTTAAATCCATTTTCTTTATTAAACAGGGTTTCAAAATGATAAGACCGAAGCCATTGCTCTAGAAGTCGTAGTTCTGAACGATCAGTCTTGGCTTGTGTGACGACTACCTGATGAGAAAGGCAATTGCCTTCAATTTTTTGGCCATGTAAGGTTTTAATTCCCGTCCAGCCTTTTAAGGTTTTTAAAATCATCATTGGAAGTCTTGGCGGTGTTTTTAGGTTGCCCTTGCGAGCTGATTCTTGGATGGCTCGAATGGTTTGATAACACTGATCAAGCGCACCCATCATTTTTTGATGAATGGCTTGACCTTCAACAATAAATGGCTGATAGCCGTAGCCATAAAAGAGTGATTTCAATTCTTTATTGCTCATTCGGCCAAAAAGGGTTGGGCCAGAGATTTTGTATCCATTTAGGTGAAGAATAGGAAGAACGGCACCATTAGTCGCAGGATCAATGAATTTATTCAAATGCCAGGCTGTGGCTGTTGGTCCTGTTTCAGCTTCACCGTCGCCAATAACACAAGCGACAATAAGATTAGGATTATCAAGTGCAGCACCATAAGCTGTAGCGAGTGAATAACCCAATTCACCTCCTTCCAAAATAACACCAGGAGTTCCAGGGTTGCTGTGGCTTGGAAAACCATAAGGCCAGCAAAAATTTTTAATAAGGTAAGCTATTCCTTGTTCGGTATGTGTTGCTTCTGGATAGTATTTTTTTAGAGTCCCCTCAATAAAAAGATTGGCTTGTAGCGCTGCATAACCATGACCTGGACCAAGCACAAAAAGGATGGATGATTTGTGTTTTTTAATAAGATAATTAAGATGAGCATAGATGAAATTAATGCCTGGGCAAGTACCCCAGTGACCCAATAAGCGTGGTTTGATGTCTGCAAAGGTAAGTGGTTGTTCCAGTAAGCAATTGTTCATTAAATAAATTTGCGCGGCAGAGAGGTAATTGGCTGCTCGCATATACTGTTTTATGGATTCAATGGCGTCCTCCATCTTATCTCCTTAAGTCTTAAATAAATCATCCATTGCTTCAATCATCAAATCCGTTACATCAATTGCATTCGAGGCATGCGCAATGGTATTGCAGGTGATGATTTGCTTGACTCCTGATTTTTGTAAGTCCTCATAGGCGTTTCCTGCAAACAGCGCATGTACTCCAATACAAATAGGAGGCTTCATATGGAGTGATTTTAAATGATTGACTGTTTTAATCAGGGTGGCTGCGGTTGAAATAATATCATCGACTAAGATGGGTGTATGGTTTTGATATAAGTCAATTTGTGGAATGGATATTTCAACGAGATTATCACCTTTTCTTTGTTTTTCCAGAATTAAAAAGGGTGCTTTAATTCTTTGAGCAATATCTGAAACCCATTGCGCGCTTTCAGCATCGGGTCCAATAAGCAATGCATCAGGTACATTAGCTTTAATCCAAGCTGCAATGGGCTTAGTTGCATGCAGTGCAATTGTTGGGATGGAATAAATATCATTTAAAGCATGCCAACGATGAAGATGAGGGTCAATGGTCATCAGCCCATCAAAATAATTCGAAATCAATGTTGCAAAATAATGAGAGGTAATACTGTCTCCGGGTTGAAAGCGTTTATCCTGGCGCATATAAACAAGATAGGGTGCGATGAGACCTATTTTTTTTGCTCCTAATTCTTTGGCTGTTTCAGCAGCGAAGAGAAGAGGCAGTATTTTGCCATTGGGATGGGTTAAATCAGCAATCATGATGACGTCTTTGTCGTTCACTGAAGATTTGATGTTAATCACGGTTTCATCGTCGGGAAATTGGTGCAGTGTGATATTGCCCATTTCATACCCCAGTTGCGGCTGCATCGCCTTGGCAAAATGGTCGCTGCCAAACAGGGAAAAGAGGATTGGTGTTGGCTTCATGGGGATTCCTCAATATGGATAACAGGATGCCCTTGTCGATGAAACGCCAAGGCATAATCAAGCTCACCTTGAGTTTCTGCATGAACAATGAGTAAAGGTTGGCCTTTTTCTACATTAGTGTTTAAAGGCGCTAAGAGTTCAACTCCCGCTGCTTTTGATTTGGGTGCCCCGGCTAGTTTTGCAAGACGGGCAATTAAGCGATTATCAATGCTCGTAACCTTGCCTGTTTGTGTGGATTCAATGGTTTGGGTGTAGGGTGCGGACGGAATATCAAAAAATCCACCTTGGGCTTGGCAAATTGCTTCGAATTTTGTTAATGCTTTTCCGCTATTCAATAGGGATTCTGCCAGTTGTTTGCCCGTACCGGATACAACTTCGGGAGAAAATTCGAGTAGGTGTCCTGCCAGGGTTAAGGCACGGTCTCGTAAATCTTGAGGTGCTGAGGGGTGACAAGAAAGCACAGAAAATACATCCCTTGCTTCAAGAGCAGGCCCGATGCCACGACCAACGGGTTGGGTTCCATCTGTAAAAACACTATTGAGTTGGATGGAAAATTCTTTGGCAATACGCTCTAAGGTATTTTTTAACGCTGTTGCTTGTTCCATCGTCCTTACTTTTGCCGTAGGACCAATGGGAATGTCAATGACAATGTGGGTCGAACCTGCGGCAATTTTTTTAGAGAGAATGGAAGCCACCATTTGTCCTTCGCTGTCTAAATCGATGGAACGTTCAATGCGAATGAGTAAATCATCCGCAGGGCTTAAAGCAACGGCACCACCCCAAGCAATGCACCCATGTTCTTGCTCCACTACTTTTTGCATGGTTTTGATGTCTAAATTAACGGGCGCAAAAACCTCCATGGTGTCGGCTGTTCCTGCGGGTGAGGTTATGGCTCTGGAGGAGGTTTTGGGCATCATGAGTCCAAAGGCTGCAACTATAGGAACTACAATTAAGGTAGTGCGATTGCCGGGTAAGCCACCAACACAGTGCTTATCCACAATAAACGGTGAGGGCCAGTGCAATTTCTTTCCGGTTTGTACCATGGCGTTCGTTAAATCAAGGATTTCATTGGTGCTCAATCGACTTCCCGCACTTCCTGCAAGAAACATAGCAATCTGAACATCGGAGAGTTGTCCTGTCACGACATCAGCCACAATGTGGTTAATTTCTTCTGTTTTTAATTTATTCCCATAAAGTTTGGAGCGAATAGAGCTTAATGAGTCAAGTGGCTTTGGGTGGGCAATAGAAATTTTATCGCCTATCTTTGCTGAGAGCAAATCCCAAGCATAGCTCGAGAGGCTTGCCTCGCCTGGTTTGAGTAAATTTGATGTCATCTCAGTGGTATTGATGGTGGCGATGATGGTTTGGTTATTGAGTGTGACTTCTACGCGGGCCTCGGCCACAAACCCTTCTGAGCGACAGATGTGACAGTCTTCGCGCATGTAAATAATCGCCATTTTTGACGAGTTAATCCCTATATGGGTGAGTGTTAATGCTGCATGAGTGGTGTTCACGTGAGCTCTTCCGTTTGTTGGTAGTGAGGAACCACACAGGTCCAGCCAAATTGCTGTTCTATTTTCGCCTTTAATGAAGTTGCCGCTTGGGGTTCGCCATGGGTAATAAAAACTTTTTTAGGCGGTTTACGAAAATGGCTTAACCAGTGCAGGAGCTCTTCATAATCTGCATGGGCCGAGAGGTTACTTAAGGATTCAACCTGTGCTTTAACAGGAACCATCTGCCCGTGTATTTTAATTTCCGTCTCACCTTGAATCATACGGGCACCACGCGTTCCACCTGCTTGGTAGCCGGCAAAAAGGATGGTGTTCTCATGGTGAGGGGCATAGGCTTTTAAATGAAATAAAATACGACCTCCTGTTGCCATGCCGCTGGCCGAAATGATGATTTTGGGAAATTGATTGCTATCGAGTTGTTTGGATTCCTCAGGGGTCCTGATGTAGGTTGCCGTGTCACACAGGTTTTTACATTCCTGTTCCGACAGACGGTGGTCTTCTTGATGGTGACACAGAATATGGGTTGCATTGATGGCCATGGGGCTATCGAGATATACAGGAATATCCGGGATGGATTGCTCTTGTTTTAATAGTGCGATGTAATGGAGTATGCTTTGGGCGCGCGCCACGGCAAAGGCTGGAATAATGATGGAACCCCCTCGTCGCACGGTTTTATTAATGATGTTTTTTAAAAGCTCTGTAGGAGGAGTCTTGTCGTGGAGGCGATTCCCATAGGTTGATTCAATCACCAGATAATCAATGTCTTCAATGAGGCTTGGCGCTTGCATGACACAATCATGAGGCCTTCCCATGTCGCCAGTAAATAAAAGGGACGTATTATGGTTCTTCATGCGAACAAAGGATGAGCCAATAATATGACCTGCACGGATGAATTGAACCTCCATGTCTTTAAAAGGATCAAAAAGGGTATTGTAGAGTTTGGTTCGGAATTGTTTTAACGCCGTTTCTGCATCCTGGATTGTATAAAGAGGTAGGGCCGGATGATGTTTGGAATAGCCGTACTTGTTGGCATTTTTGGCTTCTTCTTCTTGCAAATGACCACTATCGGGCAAAAGGATGGCACATAAATCTTTGGTACCGGGTGTGCAGTAAATAGGACCAGAGAAGCCATTTTTTACTAATAAGGGTAAATAACCGGTGTGATCGATGTGTGCATGAGTAAGAAGTACTGCGTTAATGGATGAGGGGTTAATAGGTAGTGATGTCCAATTGCGAAGGCGAAGCTCCTTATACCCTTGAAATAACCCACAATCCACTAAGATTTTATTATGGTCTGCCTCAACTAAGTACTTAGAGCCCGTTACAGTTTCTGTGGCGCCTAGGAACGTTAATTTCATCATGATGAGTCCTTTTTTATTGAGTATAGTGCAAGTTACAAGCTCATGCTGGATAAACTATTATCGAAACAAAGGGTTATTCATTATACCCCCCAGGGTATGACTTGACAGAGATTGGGTGAAGCGATACATAATGGGAACTATTTAGAATTCTTAATAGTGCATCCATTCGCTCAATCGGCCATATGATTCATGTTTGGATACTCCTGTTTAGCGAATGTTTCGGTGGGAATTATTAAAGGTAAGCTATGCCAGACCATTCTTCACATACCAAAGAGCGTTCTCGCATCAACCGTGCTGTGGGCCAGCTTCAAGGTATTAAGCGCATGATTGAACAGGAACAGTATTGTGTTGATATTTTGTCTCAGTTGCGTGCTGTTCGAAACGCCATTAAATCCATAGAGCTTAGTGTGCTTGAAACCCATATCATTGAGTGCATTGCCGATGCTTCTTGCTGTCAGGATGAATCACTCAGGGTGGAACGCATCCATGAGATTATGGAACTACTCAAAAAATACGAATAGGTGAACTATGCCACACGAACAGGATAATGCAAAACCCACTGAAGGCGCAAAGAACCATAAGTGTTGTCATTCCAAGCAAGACACGCATCAAGGAAAGCCTGCTTCTTCTAACGAAGGTGGCGAGGTGATTTACACTTGCCCCATGCACCCAGAAATTCGCCAATCTCATCCAGGTAACTGCCCGATTTGTGGCATGACTCTGGAGCCAGTTACTGCGACAATCATGGAGGAAGTTAGTCCTGAATATCGGGATATGCGCCGTCGTTTTTGGGTCTCCCTCATTTTGACTCTACCTGTTTTTATTCTTGAAATGAGTGGGCATGGAAGAATATCTCACCTCTCTGCAAGTCAATCCACGTGGATGCAGATGGTGCTGGCAACTCCTGTTGTTTTGTGGGGAGGTTGGCCTTTCTTTGAGCGGGCATTTCAATCGCTAAAGACGCGTCTGAATATGTTTACCTTGATTGCCATGGGTATCGGTGTAGCTTGGGTTTACAGCTTAGTGGCCACCTTATTCCCACAACTATTCCCAGCAGTCTTTCGTAAAGAAGGCGTGGTGGCCGTTTACTTTGAAGCAGCTGCAGTGATTACTACTTTGGTTTTGTTAGGACAAGTGTTGGAACTCAAAGCGCGCGAACAAACGGGTAGTGCGATTCGTGCCTTACTGAAACTAGCCCCTGAGAGTGCACATCGTTTGAGGGAAGACGGTAGCGAAGAGGAAGTATCACTTGATGCAGTCCATGAAGGGGATTTGCTGCGCGTACGGCCTGGTGAGAAAATACCGGTTGATGGCGAAGTACAAGATGGTCATAGTCATGTAGATGAATCGATGGTTACTGGTGAACCTATGCCTGTAGCTAAGGATGTGGGTAGCAAAGTCATTGGTGCGACAATAAATCAGACCGGTAGTTTTGTCATGAAAGCCTTGCATATTGGCAGTGACACGATGCTGGCGCGCATTGTACAGATGGTGAGTGAGGCACAACGAAGTCGCGCCCCAATCCAGCGTTTGGCTGATACTGTGTCTTCTTGGTTTGTGCCTATTGTTATTTTGATTGCAGTGGTGTCCTTTAGTGTCTGGGTACTCTATGGCCCGCAACCCGCATTCAGCTACGGGCTCATCGCGGCAGTTTCGGTGCTCATTATCGCCTGTCCTTGTGCCTTGGGCCTTGCCACTCCGATGTCGATTATGGTCGGAGTTGGACTTGGGGCGAGAAATGGAGTACTGATAAAAAATGCAGAAGCGTTGGAGCACATGGAGAAAGTGAATACTTTAGTGGTTGATAAAACGGGTACATTAACTGAAGGACATCCAAAGCTGACACAAATTATCACGGCCGATGAGTTTGAAGAAGATGAGGCATTGGCTTTGGCTGCGGCATTAGAAAGCAACAGTGAGCATCCGCTGGCCAATGCCATTGTGGCCGCAACAAAAGAGAAAAAGCTGACTTTAGCTCCTGTTTCAGAATTTAATGCGCCGACGGGCAAAGGGGTGACAGGAATAATCGAGGGACGTTCCATTGGCATCGGCAATGCCAAGTTGATGCAAGAGCTTGGTGTTCACAGTAATCTGTTAGTGGCAAAAGCTGATAAGCTACGGGCCGAAGGGGCTACGGTGATGTTCATGGCGGTGGACGGTAAAGCGGCTGCGATTTTGGCTGTCGAAGACCCGATTAAAGCCACAACACCCGATGCCATTCGTGAACTTCAGGAGGATGGAATTGAAATTTTTATGCTGACTGGGGACAGTAAAAAAACCGGTGAAGCAGTTGCCGCTAAATTGGGCATAAAGCACGTGATGGCTGAAGTCATGCCTGAAGATAAAAGTCGTATTGTGGGTGAATTGAAGGCTAAAGGTCGCATTGTTGCTATGGCAGGAGACGGGGTCAATGATGCGCCAGCACTTGCCAAAGCCGACATTGGTATTGCCATGGGAACGGGCACGGATGTGGCGATAGAAAGTGCAGGGATTACCTTATTGCGTGGTGATTTAAATGGCATTTTAAAGGCCAGGCGTTTATCGCAAGCGACGATGCGCAATATCCGCCAAAATCTGTTTTTTGCATTTATTTACAATGCACTAGGTGTGCCCATTGCTGCAGGGGTCTTGTATCCTATGACTGGGATGCTTTTGAGCCCAATTATTGCTGCTGCTGCCATGTCATTGAGCTCGGTATCCGTCATTGGGAATGCACTTCGCCTACGGTGGTTACACGTATGAACGATTCTTGGGGTTATCCACTCATACCAGCCTGTTCCTTACCCCTAAAAAGAATTTTTTTAGGGCAGGCGAAGCATTTAATCAGGGTGAATGAGCGTTGTTTACTCATTTTAATACTTGTGTTTTGCTCTTTTGTTGTGATCGCTCAGCCTGCTGTAAGCCTTAAGGAACTAACCCAGCTGGCTATAGACCATAACAAAGATTTAAGGGCAGCGCGTTTCAATGTCTCTATTGCCGCGGGTCGATTAGTGCAAGCAGGGCTTTGGTCAAACCCCAATTTTAATGTGTCGAATAACGACGACAGACTGTTTAATAATGAAGGCGAATATTCTCGAAGCGCGGCCTTTACCCAAGCGTTTCCTATTTCTGGGCGTATTGCCAAACAAAAAACGGTAGCCCGTATTGATGTAGAACGCGCCAGGGCTGAAATTCGAGAAGCGGAACGTCAGTTAAGCGCTAAAGTAGCTATTGCCTTTTATGCACTTGTGGTTACTGAGAAGCGCTTGCAACAAGCCAATTATTTACTGCGTATTAATCGGGAGCTGGTGAATGTGATTCATGATCGTTATCATGCTGCTGAAATTTCCAAGCTCGATGATAATTCGGCGCGTATTGAATATCAGCGCATTGAGCAAGACAAGCATCTTTTGCACAGCCTTCGCATCAGTCAATATGCTACCTTGAATCAATTACTCGGTCGGAAAGCCAATCAACCGTTGAGGATCCAATTAGAGACACCAATCCACCTCAAACTCCTTAAACTTCAAACGTTGCAGTCCTTTGCTTTACAGCATCGCCCTGACCGACAAAGTCTTTGGTTGGCGGTGGGTAGAGCCAATGCCGACAGGCGTCTTGCGAAAGCCCAACGCTTTGCCGATTGGACTTTGGGTCTTGGCGTTCAACAAGATAAGATTGTTATAGAAAATGGACCACCACAGCCAGCCGATCGCACTTTAGGGGTCACTCTTTCCATTCCCCTGCCTTTGTTAAATGCCAATCAGGGGCGAATCCTTGAGGCAGCTGCCACAGGAACCCAAGCCCTCATGGCGCTACGCGCTTTAAATCTTGCGATTGAAACGGAAGTAGCCAGCAATTACGCGCAACTTAAAGCCTTGCACGCCAGTCTTGTGCAGGCCAAAAACACCTCCCTTCGTTTAAGTATTGAGAATATAAAGTTGGCACAAGATGCCTATCAGAATGGTCAAATTTCACTGTTAAATGTATTGCAAATTCAGCGCCAACAAAATGATTTACAGAATGCTTATTTAAATACATTAGAGAAATATTTTCAGGTGTATGTTGCATTATGTACTGCAATGGGTACAGATCAACCCAAGGAACTGTGTTCGTATTTAGCCTATCAGAGGAATGACAATGGTTATGACTTGGCAACAAAAGATTAAAACAGGACTGAGTGCGGCGATTGTTTTGTGCCTCTTCTTAAATGCACCTTCAGTAAGTGCACATGGGGATGAAATTGAGGTCAATGAGGGGGGAAAAGCGGGACCTGTACAATTGACCAAGGAGCAAACTCAAATGTTGGGTATTGAGGTGGCTGATGCGACCCCTCGTCCTATGGCAGAATTGCTGACTCTTAATGGCCAAATTCAGTTGTTGCCCGATGCTCAAGCCGATGTCAGTGTACGAATCAGTGGGGCTGTGACGGCCATTAATGCCAATTTAGGCGATAAAGTAGTCAAAGACCAGGCTTTGGCTACGGTGCAATCGCGTTTAATTGGCAATCCACCGCCTAGTGTGGCGGTGAAATCCCCGATTGATGGGGTTATTGATGCACGTAATGTTAATTTGGGACAGGCAGTGGAGCCTAATACCGTTTTGTTTCATGTCAGTAATCGGAACCAGTTGCTTGTTGTGGCGCAAGTATATGAAGAAGACTTAAGCCGCGTTAAAGTAGGGCAGAAGGTTAATGTTCATGCATTAAGTTATCCCAAGCAGATTTTTCCAGGCAAAGTGACACTCATTGAGCCCAATTTGGACGCTTTAACGCGTACCGTTAATGTCCAAATCCGCTTGGATAATCAAGACAACGTATTAAAGCCAGGTATGTTTGTGCGGGCTAATCTTGTTTTACGCTATGCCAATGCGGCACTGACTGTACCAAGCAACGCGATTCTTGAGGTGGATAATGTCTCGTTTGTCTTTGTACGCACAGGCAATAACTATGAGCGGGTGAATGTGCGTGTTGGTGCCAGTGACGACAGTTATACGGAAATAAAAGAAGGACTTGTACCCGGTGATGAGGTGGTCATCCAAGGCAATCAGGAACTGTATACCTTATCCTTAACTAGCGGTGGCAAATCCCGATTAGGTCATGAGGAGCCCCATTAATGTTTACGCACCTCATTGCCTGGTCTTTGCATAATCGTCTTTTAATTTTGGCACTCACCTTGGTTTTGTGTTTGTTAGGTGGCTATACCTTAAAACAAATGCCTGTGGATGTATTTCCTGAATTTGCCCCACCGCAAGTGGTGGTGCAAACTCAAGCCCCAGGTATGGCAACCCAGGATGTGGAAACCTTAATTACCTATCCTTTGGAAAGTGCAATTAACGGCACGCCTGGGGTGGTTAGTGTGCGTTCTAAAACGTCCGTGGGTCTTTCTACTATCACGATCGTATTTGATGACCAAACTGACATCTACCGTAATCGCCAATTGGTGAATGAACGCATTCAGCAAGTGACTAATCGCTTGCCACCAGGGGTTGGTTCGCCGGTGATGTTACCGGTTACCTCTGCCGTGGGATGGTTGGTTAAATACGCTTTGGTCAGTGATACTGCAAGCCCTGAAACTCTGCGCACTATTTCGGACTGGACTATTCGACCACGGATTTTGGCACTAGGCGGCGTGGCCTCTGTGGTATCTATTGGTGGCGAGGTCAAGCAATATCAAGTCCGTCTTATTCCCGAGCGCATGTTAGCGTATCGAATCACCGTGGAAGAGGTACGCCAAGCCTTGACTTCTGCCAATCAAAATGTGCCTGGTGCTTTTTTGCATCAGGCAGGAACTGAAATGGTGGTGGGTACCATGGGGCGTATTCAATCCTTAGCCGACATTAAAAAAACGTTGATTGTTGTTCGTAATGGTGTACCCATTACCATTAATAATATTGCGCACGTTGCTTTTGGTGGTGAGATTAAACGCGGTGATGGGAGCTATAATACCCAAAATGCCGTGATTGGTACCGTCTCTAAAGCCTATGGGGCCGATACGGTCACGACCACAGCTAAAGTAGAAAAGGCACTTGCAGAAATTAACAGAGCACTGCCTGCTGATGTAACCTTAATAACCAATGTATTTCGCCAGGCCAATTTTATTGAATCCGCTATTCACAATTTAACACGGGCCCTGCTTGAAGGTGCGGTGATTGTCATTGCGATTCTTTTTGTCTTTTTGATGAATTGGCGTGCTTCTTTTATTACTTTTTTGTCCATGCCGGTTTCATTCGTGGTTGGTATTTTAGTCCTGCATTATTTTGGCATTGGCATTAATTCCATGACCTTAGGTGGTATGGCGATTGCCATTGGCGAAGTGGTTGATGACGGCATCATTACGGTTGAAAACGTAGTGCATCGCTTGCGGATTAATCGACAGGAAGCTCATCCCTTACCTACCATTGAAGTGGTTTTTGATGCAGTACTTGAAATTCGAAGCTCGGTGGTTTATGCCACGATGATTATTAGTCTCGTCTTTTTACCCATCTTCTTTTTGTCAGGCATTGCTGAGCGCATTTTTAGCCCTTTAGCCATTGCCTACATTGCCTCCGTATTAGGTTCTCTGGTGGTCTCCATCACCATGGTACCTGCTTTGTGCTACCTGTTGCTGGTACATCGCCAAGAAAAACAACACGATGCCGAAGTCAGTTTGCATGCCTTATCGCAAAAAGAGCGACATTATACGGTTGAGCGCGAAACGAATCACGAGGTTGAATCCGAAACTCGTTTTGTCTTGTGGCTAAAAAAACATTTTTTAAACGCACTCCAATGGTCCGTATCGCACTGCAAATTAGTGCTCGCCCTAAGCCTGTCTGCGTTTATTTTTGCTTTGGCGTTACTTCCTTTTTTCGGTACTTCTTTTTTACCGGAGTTTCATGAGGGCAACTTTATTGTCGCAATGAGTACCTTGCCTGGAACCTCACTGGATGAATCCATGCGTTTAGGCCAACAGGTGCAAAAGGTTTTACTTCGCTACCCGCAAGTGATTTCCATTGCGCAGCGTGCAGGACGCAGTGAATTGGATGAGGATGCCTTGCCACCTAATGTCAGTGAGTTTGATGTGCGCCTTGATTTTGCTAAAGACAAATCCATGCCACCGGATGAACTGCTGCGTCGTATCCGTGCGGATTTGGCCAATATTCCAGGCACGGTATTTAACGTGGGCCAATTCATCGCCCATCGCATGGATGAGGTACTTTCCGGCGTTCGAGCTCAAGTGGCCGTTAAAATTTTTGGGGATAATTTATCCACACTCAATGAGTTAGGGCAGTCGATGGAGGCCCTTTTAAAATCAGTACCCGGGGTGGTGGATGTGAATAAAGAGCAACAGATTAAAGTGTCACAGCTGGTGATAAAGCTTGATCGCGAAAAAGCAGCGCGTTATGGAGTCAATGTTGGGCAGATTTCTGAAGACGTGCAGGTGCTGCTGAATGGCGTCAGTGTATCCAGTGTTTTAGAGGGGCAACGAACCTTTGATTTATATCTGCGGATGGATAAACCGGGACGTGATAGCGTTAAAGCCATTCAAAACATGCTCATTGATGCGCATGGGGTGGGGGAAAACAGCACGGCGCAAATACCCCTGCGCGCCGTGGCTGAGATTGAATTGAAACCGCAACCTTTTGCCATTAATCGTGAGAAGGTGCAACGTTTGTTAGTCATTGGCTTTAATGTGCAGGGCCGCGATTTAGGCAGTGTGATTACTGAGGTGCAACAGCGAGTACAACAAAAAATTAAACTCCCCACCGGTTATTTTATTCAATACGGTGGCCAGTTTGAAAGCCAGCAACAAGCGTCCAAAGTTATTTTGGCCTTTGGTGGATTGGTGATTTTTATCATGCTGATTTTACTGCATAAAGCCTTTGGCACCTTTAGAGAAGCGTTATTGGTGATGTTTAATTTGCCTTTAGCACTCATTGGTGGGGTCATTTCGTTGTTTGTGGTCAGCGGTGAGATGAGTGTGGCGGCTATGATCGGCTTTATTACTTTGTTTGGTATTGCTGCGAGAAACGGAATCATTTTGGTGAGTCATTACAATCAATTACGATTGCAGGGCAAAACTCGAGAACAAGTGGTTTTTGATGGCACTATGGACCGCTTGGTGCCGGTATTAATGACTGCCGCAACGGCCGCACTGGGGTTATTTCCTCTATTATGGGGCTCACCTGCAGGTAAAGAATTGGAGCGTCCTTTGGCTCAGGTGCTTTTAGGTGGATTATTTACATCGACGGTCTTAAATATGTTTGTAGTGCCTACCGTGTATAACGCCATCGAAGTGTGGCGAGAAAAACGTACTGCTTTTAATGAAACTACTCAAGGAGAAAAAACATGATGCACCGTACTTTGAAACAAAAAAAACACTTTTGGTTGGGGCTTATAGCCAGTGTTTTGATGGTTTGTGGCTACTCCCAGGTATTTGCTAACCCGACTGAAGAGCAAACTGAAGTCATTCCTAAAACCATTCCAGCCATTTGGCAGGCTGTAGATAAGCATGCTGCGTCCATCGAGAAGGCGATAACCGATAATCAGCTGACCTCCATACACGAACATGCGTTTGCCATTCGTGATTTAGTCAACGCGTTACCTGCATTAAGCAAGGACTTATCGGAGGAGCAGAAAAAAACACTGCAAAACAATTTAAGCTATGTTGACCAATTGGCCACTCGTCTTGACAAAACAGGCGATAACAAGGATAAAGAAGGCACACAAACCAATTGGCAAAAATTACAAAAGGTGTTAGTGCAGCTACGCACGCTGTATACTCCTGTTGCCCCTAATTAATCCAGGAAGCTGTTATGATGTTAGTTGTTCGCGGTTTATTGTTCATTGTTTTAGTTTTAAATAACCTAATTGCAGGCGCTAATGCGCCTGTGTCGAAACCTGCGAAACCCACCGTACTCCTTATAAAAAAATACACGACCACCATCAATGGTAAAGCGAGTGAATTGTTTAAAATAGAACAGCCCGATGGGACTTGGGGTTTTTATGGGATAAAGGGACAGATGTTTGACGCTATTGTAAAAAACCAGACGGATAAACCTACGGCAGTACACTGGCATGGCTTGATGGTTCCTAATGATCAAGATGGCGTGCCTTACATCACTCAGGCTCCTATTCCGCCAGGTGGTGAATACCATTATCATTTTCCGTTAAAACAATCTGGGACTTATTGGATGCATTCGCATCATGACTTGCAAGTCCAACAGTTCTTGTCGGCTCCACTCATTATATCCGATCCTGATGAGGTCCAAAGCACTAAGGACGTCACGTTATTCATTGGTGATTTTAGTTATAAAAAACCGGAACTCATTTTTGCTGAATTAAAACACGGTGAAATGGCGCACATGCACCATGGCGGTGGAATGGCTTCCGCGAATGGCAAGCAGGTAACGCTTGATTTAAATGATGTGGCCTATGATGCCTTTCTTACTAATTACCGCACCCTTAAAAATCCTGAAATCGTCTCTGTTCGTCCTGGCGATACCGTACGCTTGCGCTTTATAGCGGGCTCTGCGATGACCAATTTTTTTCTCAACACGGGACAGTTACAGGGTGAGGCCATTGCCATTGATGGTCAGCCGATTAAGCCTGTGAAATCCAATCAGTTTCAATTACCAGTAGGACAACGCCTGGATGTACTGGTTAAAATTCCTGTCGGTGAAAAGGCTTATCCTATCCTTGCACAAGGTGAGGGCACGTCCATGCAAACGGGCCTTATTCTTGCCACACCAAAAGCAACTATTCCTGTCCTTAAAGAGCAAGCGGATTCAACAGCGGGTGCACTCAATTACGACCAGGAACTCAAGCTCAAGGCAGTAAATCCTTTAAAACCACAAAATCCTGGGCAAACGCTGGTTGTCAATCTGGAGGGTGATATGATGGGTTATTCGTGGTCCATTAATAAACAAGTTTGGCCTCATATAAAACCTTTGCAAGTCACTTCCAATAAACGGGTAGAGATGCTGTTTCACAATCAGACCACTATGGCTCATCCCATGCATTTACATGGTCATGTGTTTGAAGTGACTGAAATTGATGGAAAAGCCATTAAAAACGGCGCCATCCAAGATACCGTACTGGTTTTGCCTCATTCCACGGTGAAGGTGCAATTTGATACGGATAATCCGGGTAATTGGATGATGCATTGTCATATGCTGTATCATCAAGAAAGTGGGATGATGACCCTGGTTCATTATAAAGGAGTTGCTATGCCTCCTTTAACCATGACGCATGAGATGCATTCATGATTTATGATTAGCTGAGTAGGTTTTAGCGAGCGTGCACCTAGAGCATGATTCATTTATTAAATGGCATTGACTCATTTTAAATTAAAAGAGAATAAAGAATAACAAGGAGCATTAAATGAGAAAAAAGACGAGCTACTGTCTATTAGTTACGCTCTTAGTTGGGCTTTCAAGTTGTAGTAAAAATGTAGCGCTCACTTCAGAAGGAGCTCAAATCAAAGTAGTCAAAGCAGGTAAGCTCAGCCGAAGTTGTCAGTATTTGGACAAAATATCTGCTTACGATGTGAATGGAGTTTCACAATCGTATCAATCCCATGAGCATTTGTATCAAGATGAACTCAATATTTTAAAAAATAAGTCGGCTCTTTTAGGAGCAAATACCCTTACGATTACCCAACATCAGTCACTATTTACAGGCAATCCGAAAACGCACTTGGTTGATCGACATGGGTTAGAGGGTAAAGCCTATCGCTGCAAACAGTAAAATTATACTATATTAAGAATTGGAATCTTATCTATATAATAGGGAAATGATTATGGCTCATGAACAATATCAAATGTGTATCGAAGCCTGTTTGGCATGTGCTGCTCAATGTGAACATTGCGGAACAGCTTGTCGCAATGAGGATAAAGACAAGGATAGGGGTGGTTATTTTGAGGTTGGTAGGAAGGATTGCGCACAACTCTGTGCTCTAGCCGCTGAAATGATGGCCAGAGGATCGCAATATGTTCAAGAAATCTGTGCTCTTTGTGCTAAAGCTTGCAGAGAACGTGCTAGTC
This sequence comes from Legionella fallonii LLAP-10, assembly GCF_000953135.1. NCBI lineage: Bacteria > Pseudomonadati > Pseudomonadota > Gammaproteobacteria > Legionellales > Legionellaceae > Legionella > Legionella fallonii. Next base: position 27,331 of record NZ_LN614828.1, read on the forward strand.
ACATGGAGCATTGTAAATGGTGTGCTGATACGAGTATTCATTGCGCTCAAGAGTGTGAAAAAATAAGTGCTTCATCGTAACTGATAAGCCAAGGGTCTTTCTTCTTAGCTTATCATAGAGCCGTATGAGCCTCTCGATTCATACTGCTCTTATGCGACATCATTGTGCTATTCCAGAATGTACATAGCACAGTTGTCTTCGTCAGGAAAGCAGACAAAAGTAAGGGAATCGTGAAGCGTCATTGTTTATTATCACTCTCCTTCATTAAAGTAACAAGACAAGGCCAAAGGTTACCGTGTCTTGGGTCGGCGCTTCACCTTGATTGACTTGAATGGTCTTAAATGCCCCATAACTATGCTCATGTTCGTATTCAACAAACAGGTCTAAGGCTGGCATTAAGCGGTAATAAGGTCGTACAATATAACGCATTTGATTCAACCCACTGCCGATATCAGCTTGGGTCACCGTTTTTGAAGCGAGGATGCTTCGTATTCCTGCTCTGATGAGAAAATTATTGGTGATTTGCGTATCACGTGATAACTCAAGATCTAATTTCGCACTACCATTGTAGTAATAGCCTCTAAGATTGGTATCAATAAAATAAGGCATTATTCCTTCAAGACCGATCCCTGGTTGCCAATAAGGTGTATTAGCCGGTTTATTGGTGTAATTAGCGCCGCCTTTAATCGCCCAAAATTGACTGATTAAATGCCAGTAAAAAATATCAATGTCTGCATTTTCAAGTTTTCCCTTATACAGTTCGGCATCATTGACGAATAACTCCAATTTATTGTAATCAGGTCCATATAATCCCCTATAGTTAAGACGTTGCGCATTATGGAAGGGATCTGCCCCTACATCAATGAGTGAAGCCATCCATAATCCTGCGGGATGTACCATGGGATGCTTAGCCAGAGAGAGATCGATGGGTCTTGCTTCATCGACTCGTACAATGGGGCGATTATAATAGGGTGTTTGTTTCACAATGTCTTGCGGTTTTCTTTCCCCTTTGGTGATTTCGATTAAGGTAGAATACTGAAACATTCGTGACATGCCCGCTACCATGTGATAGAGGAAATGACAATGAAAAAACCATTGGCCGCTTGCATCCGTATCCACATCTGCGGTCATGGTGGCCCCAGGTGGGACATCAATCGTATGCAATAAGGGATCATAGGCATCATTTCCTTTGCGCAAAATAAACCAATGGCCATGAATATGCATGGGATGATGCATCATCGATGTATTGGTGATAACAAAACGATACCGTTTATTGGGCTCTAAAATGATTGGATGTGCTTTATAAGCAGGCACGCCGTTTATAAACCAAATGAATTGATCCATATAGCCAAACAAATCCATATTGATCACCTTGAACACAGGTTTATTCGGATCGTTGGTTTTAATCGTCGCGACCATCGGTTGATATTTTGTTCCTACCGAGGTTTTGTACGAGGAGCTGGGAGGAGACAGCTTGTCGCCTATAATGGATGGTTCAGTGGGCATACTCATCTTCATGCCTGAATCCATTTTCATGCCTGAATCCATTTTCATGCCTGAATCCATTTTCATGCCTGAATCCATTTTCATGCCTGAATCCATTTTCATGCCTGAATCCATTTTCATGCCTGAATCCATTTTCATGCCTGAATCCATTTTCATGCCTGAATTCGTTTTCATGCCTGAATTCGTTTTCATGTCGGAATTCGTTTTCATGTCGGAATTCGTCTTCATGTCGGAATTCGTCTTCATGTCTGAATTCGTCTTCATGTCTGAATTCATTTTCATGTCTGAATTCATTTTCATGCCTGAATCCATTTTCATGCCTGAATTCGTTTTCATGCCTGAATTCGTTTTCATGTCGGAATTCGTTTTCATGTCGGAATTCGTCTTCATGTCGGAATTCGTCTTCATGTCGGAATTCGTCTTCATGTCGGAATTCGTTTTCATGCCTGAATCCATTTTCATGCCTGAATCCATTTTCATGCCTGAATCCATTTTCATGCCTGAATTCGTTTTCATGTCGGAATTCGTTTTCATGTCGGAATTCGTTTTCATGCCTGAATTCGTTTTCATGTCGGAATTCGTCTTCATGTCTGAATTCATTTTCATGCCTGAATCCATTTTCATGTCGGAATTCGTTTTCATGCCTGAATTCGTTTTCATGTCGGAATTCGTTTTCATGTCGGAATTCGTTTTCATGTCGGAATTCGTTTTCATGTCGGAATTCGTTTTCATGTCGGAATTCGTTTTCATGTCGGAATTCGTTTTCATGTCGGAATTCGTTTTCATGTCGGAATTCGTTTTCATGTCGGAATTCGTTTTCATGTCGGAATTCGTTTTCATGTCGGAATTCGTTTTCATGTCGGAATTCGTCTTCATGTCGGAATTCGTCTTCATGTCGGAATTCGTCTTCATGTCGGAATTCGTCTTCATGTCTGAATTCATTTTCGTGTCTGAATTCATCTTCGTGTTTGAATTCATCTTCATAGTATGGGCATGAGGTGTTGTTTTTGTCATAGCCGATGAATTCATTGTCTTAGGTAAAGAGCCTTGGTTCATCTGTCCCATCATTAATGCCATCATGTCTCTGGAGACAGGTAAGGGCTCTGGGAATGGAGTTACCGCTCCGTAATTAATCGGTTGATTGGCTGAGCTGACTAAGGCCCCATAAGCAGCGCCCACGGTATCGAATGATTCGGCGTAAATAATATAGGGTGCATTATTTTGAATTTTGACCAATACGTCATAGGTTTCCCCAGGCGCTACTGTAAAATCATCGATTGTATAAGGGCTCACATCATTACCTTGTACATGGACCATCTGCATGGTCGTACCAGGAATTTTTACATGAAAAATGGTGCCACCGCCTGCCCCAATAAAACGTAAGCGGACTACATCTCCTTTTTTAACTAATGCGGTCCACGGGTTGGTTTTGGGTTGGCCATTGAGTAAAAAGGCATCATAGGCAACATCACTGATGTCATAAATGCTCATACGCATTTGTTGCATCATTTTGTAATCTGCGATTAAACTTTTCCGCTCTTCAACGGAACCTTTTTTATAATCATGAATAAATTTTACAAGCGAAGGTTGAAGGGGAAAACGAGGCGCATAGTAATCTCCAGCTTTTTTAAGGTTCGCTAAAACTCGTTCTGGTTTTGTATTTATCCAGTCGGATAAGACAACCACAAAATCTTTAGTATAATGATAATGAGGTGCTTTAGGCGGATCGATGAGAAAGGCGCCATACAAACCTTGTTGTTCTTGTAGGCCTGCATGGGCATGATACCAATAAGTGCCGGCTTGTTCCAAGGTGAACTGATAATGAAAAACGCCACCAGGGGGAATTTCTTTTTGGCTCAGTTCTTCTACACCATCCATTTGCCAAGGTACTAAAAGACCATGCCAATGGATTGACGTCCCTTTATCAAGATGATTAGTCACATTGATGGTGACCTGATCCCCTTCTTTAAAATGCAAGGTGGGTGCGGGAATTTGATTATTCACCGCAATGGCCTTTCGGGGTTTCCCTGCAAAGTAAACTGTTTTGTATCCCACGACCAAATTGATTACTTGCTTTGCAGCAAACACATTGGATACCAACAATACGATAAAAAGTAATGTAATTATTTTTTTCACCGAATCCATTCTCCCTTATTATTTCGATTAGGTTGCTCGTTCTATTTTTTGGCCGGGGCCTTAAGAGGGCTTTCAATCATAATATTGTCCTCATGATGATGCTGCTTTTCTCCCTCTGCTTTGGGTAATGACATGACGCCCAACCCATGACGATAAACAAGCTCACCGCCACGCCAGGCTGTAGCGAGTAGTAAACCTTGCACCAGAAGCATTGCGATTAGGAACGTGATGGTCACTGTTTTCTGCTTGGCGTAGCGCCATATCGACCAAATGGCAACTAACCCCATGACAAAAGCCGTAGACAAGGCCCAATTACGGTGATCAGTCATGGCCATGTGTCCTGCCTCATCATGTGTGACGGTATTGTAGGCGTAAAGACCTGCTAGGACGGTCAATACAGTCACGACAGCAGCACTCCATAAGCACCAACGGCTAACCACTTCAAATTCTAAAGCCATTTTTGCGGGAATGAATCGTACATAAGGAGCCAAATAAGCAAGTAGGTTGAAACCAAAAGCGGTGGTAAATAAAGCCACGGTAAAATGAACAAAGATAGGATGCCAATTGGGTAGGATTTCTATCATGGTGGAATCTCCCTAGTATTGATTTCTCGAAGAGGTTTTAAGCGTCATATCCCCTCGGTTCCCTATAATTATCTATTGTCTCTTAAATTCAATAGACCATCAATAGAGACGACATTCTCAAGGTCAGTGCATCTTAAACCAGCCGACGCCCTTTATATCGTTGAAGGAGTCCGTTTGATGACACCGATAACATTGGTCAATACGCGCTTCCTTTTCCCCAGTAACCGACTGATCCACCATCCCAAAGTGTTCCATGCGATGACTTGGTGGTGCTTTATGGCATTCGACGCAATTGGTGGATGTGGGGCTAGGATGCAAGTAGCCGGGAATCTTCCAGCTCTTTTCCGAATGGCAGGTAGCGCATTCTTTGCCAAAATATTCCTGGTGTTTATCCTGAAAAACATGGCAAGAATGACAGTCTAATCGGGTGGGATGAGGCGAGTCGGTCTGCGCAGGGCCTTCTGTTTCCAATACATATTTTAGAGAAATGTTTACGAGCCGCCCATGATCCATGTGGATGGGACGCGCCTTGTTTCCTTGATGTTCCGCATGACAGCCGCGACAATCGCTTAGATGTGCATGGAACGAATCGACAGGATTCATTAACAGTTCGGGTGATGAAGCGTGGCACGTGATGCATTTCTCCGCCACAATTCCTTGGTTGGGAGCATGGCAGCTTTCGCATTTATTGCTTAAGAAGGTGTGCGCTGCTGAAAGCGGACCAGGATTGACGGCAGCGTTCCAGACCGATAGCTCATCACCACTGGATTGAGCGGAAGGGGCAACGATAGTGAAGATGATGAGGAGGAGTGCAACAAGCAATCCTGCCAGGGCAAGAGATTTCATGGGAGCCACCGTAGGCCATAATAGATTGAACTCCAAATGTGCAAGGCTAAGGCCACGTACATCGCTATAGCGGTGACAATGTGCACGATGAGCCAACGCCCAAATGCTTTTTTCAGCAGGTCTTGGGCGGTAATGGAAAACTCGAGGTCTGAAATTGCTCCAAGCAAATGAGTCAAGGCGATTCCGGAAGGGTCAACCACCGCTTGATTTTCTAAATTGCGCGCACTGTGCACAAGGCTGTCGTAGCGGTTACGCAGAATAGTGAGTTCTTTTTGCTTATCACTCAACTCAAGTCCGATTTGTGCCAGATAATATCGCCCTACAAATCCTGTGGCGACCACCGCGAGCATCAGAATAATCAGTGTAATGCCTAAGGGGCTTTGAAATTTATGTCCTGAATGAATAATCCCAAGAAGTGCTCCAAGGGTACCTGCATAAACGTGGAAGGATAAAACGGTGCCTATTGGAAGCACTCTTTTAAAGCGCTCTCTAATCCAAGGGTATCGTTTGACGAGGGAATAAGCGAGGAGTAGCACAAATAAAGTGGCTGCAGCAACTCCAAATAGAAAACCTATAAAGCTGCCCGGAAACTGAGGTGCCACGTGAAAAAGAAACACCGGAACAATCAGTGCTAATGCGCTTAAAAGACCGCCTACGATGACTTTCTCAGCTTCGGTAGCCATGATTAAGCCTCCACTACCAGATCGCTGGGTGATTTCGCTTGGCAGGCAAGAATAACACCAGCCGCTTTTTCTTCTGCGGACAATGCATCGTCCACCTCCATGTTCACTGAGCCCTCTAAAAGGTGCACTTTACATCGCCCGCAAATGCCAGTTCGGCATTCAGAATCGATAAAGACACCGATCGCCTCAGCCGCCTCAAGCACCGATTGATTGGGCGCGAGTGGGCCGGATTTGTTTGACTTTGAAAAATTGATGGTTGCATGCGCTGAAGGGGGCATCATCGGTGAGACGTCCGTTGGTGCTTCTGGTATTTTTGCGGTAGAGGAAAAAATAGGTGGCTCAGTAGTAAATACAGGACCCCCTTTTGGTGGTGCGAAGTGCTCTGTCTTCACTTGTTCAGATGGAATTTTAAGTTGCAGAAGGGCTGCTTTGACTGCATCCATCATCGGCACGGGGCCGCAAAGATGGATCCGGTGATGGACGATGTCTGGAATCGCCTTTTCGATAAAATCGGGCGTGATGAAGCCCACTGGGCCTGTCCAGTCAGCGCCATCGGTGGCTTGCACAATCACATCTACACTGACATTCGGGTGGTGACGTGCAATATGGGTGCATTCTTCACGAAAGATGATATCAGAGGGTGTGTTCACAGCATAGAGCAGATGAATGTCCTTGGGATAGGAGCGATCGGTAAGATAGCGCAAAACACTCATCATGGGCGTGATGCCCACCCCTCCGGCGATGAGCACGATGCCGTTGGCTTCTTTGCCGGTGAAGAAAAACTCACCGGCCGGTGCAGAGACCTCGAGCAAATCACCTGTGTTGATGTGATCGTGAAGATGGCGCGATTCCACTCCATACTGCTCACGTTTCACGGTAAGCTCTATATAATCGTGTTGCGTTGGCGATGAAGAGATAGTATAGCAGCGACGTATTTTTTGGCCATTAATGACTGAAGTAATGGTGGCGTACTGTCCGGGCAAAAATATAAACGGTATTTGGCCAAGATTGGGCTCCATCAGCCGGAAGGTTTTAACGTTTGGGGTCTCATCGAAGATTGCCGTGGTGCGTAAGATACCTGACCACCGTATGGGCGCAGGGGGCTCTGTTTTTGGAGGAGATGCTTCCAATTCAGGTGGTTTAGGACTGTTACTCGTACTAGGCTTTACTGGTTCACTGCCAGGTGTTAGGCGTTGAATCAGGGAGTTAATCCGACGATGTCGTGCCCGCTGAACGAGAAGGGCCATCATCAGCGCAGCCACCAAGAGGAGCATCACTATCCAATGAAGCCAAGAGAGATCACGAAAACCGCCGTTCATCTCATTACCCGTGTTATCCTCAATATTCATTTCACGCTTAAACCAAGTGAGCGCGATTTGAGGTGGTGGTTGCGTTTCATTTAAGGCCTGTAGCGCACTGGCCCCACTGGCAGCAAATGATAGGCCCTCGCGCACTTGTTTTAGAGCAGTTTGCGCGGCCGCAGGATCATTGGTTGATAAGGCACGATGAAGCTCAGTTTGTATTGCGGTGATGATTTGCACGCCTAAACCGAGACGAGCTACGGCCTCATTTCTGATGTATTGGCGCGCTTCATCAGTGAGTTCTGGAAAATCCATCAGCGAAGCATAAAAGGGCTTTCCGCCAGTTGCCATCTCCCCACAACAGCCAGCAGGCCCTGGCTTGGCGGAAGACGGAGCCATCATATTTCCGCCAGCACCACCTTTATGATGCGCTGCATGCTCTGAGGGTTGCGTCGTTGCGTTTGTTGGAGTCGGAGTTGTTGAAATGGGAGGTAATGTGGACGTGGTGTTATTATTACTGCCCTGATGGTGTGCTGCGTGGTCTGCTGGTGACATTTGGGCGAATACAGTCGATGAGGGCGTTATCCCCACGAGCATCACCATCATGAATGACGTGATCTTCATTGTTATCCGACAACCGAATGTACTTGGGCTATGCAAGGGCTTGTGCAATCGATTTGACTCAAGTACACCACGTTCTTCACCTCGAGACATCGATGTGGGCAAACCCTTTTCGTTTGGCATCCGTTTCATTTTATAATATCCGTCGCGCTCCATCATTTGGCATCATCTCATTACTCGTAACCTGATTGCTTGCAAGGGAGTTCAGAGGATCGTTATCATCGATTTATCTTCCTGGCCTAATCATTGTCTCGAGTGATACCCGAAGAGAAGTCATACATCAGTATAATATAACTCTGAATTTTTATAATTGCTATGTTTTTGCCTAATCTGAATGAACCAATACCTTGAAAAATGGTATATACTTTCGAACGTAACGTATGGTTACTTTCTAAAATAACAAGGAGGTTGTATGTTGAAACTTAATGCACTCATTATCTTGACTACCTTGAGCGTGGTGACTCCAACCCTCTATGCAGAGGACGATATGATGAATACTACGTCTGGCAATACGATGCAAAATAACGATCAGCAATCCGCGCCAATGCAACAAATGCAAGAAGAAATGAAAAAATTGCAGGAGATGCACGATCAACTGATGAATGCTAAGACACCAGAAGAAAAGAAAGCATTACTGAAAACTCAAATGCCAGAGATACAACATGGCATGGACATCATGCAAAAGATGGGTGGTGAGACGGCAACCAATCCGGAAATGATGGGAAAACGCATGAAGATGATGCAAACGATGATGCAAATGATGATGGATAGGCAAAAAATGATGATGGACAATGGAATGATGGGATGCTCGATGATGAAAGGGGAATAAATTCTCTATTAAGATTAAAGAGTATTGGATGTATTTAAAAATAGAATTAGAGGCCTGCGGGTGAGGCAATGAGACGCTCACCCTGGTTTTGCTTTTTCAGATGCATCCCTTTTTCATTTTTCTTTAATGAATAGTGCATAAAGTCCACAATCGTTGCCAATTTAATCAGAGAATCAGTAAAAGGAATGGTGATGAATACTCAGGTGAGGGATTTTTTGAAACAGAATGAACGTGAAGAAAAAACAAAGAGCGATAACGTTTATCTTGATGAAGCGAATCCACGTGAAGCCATTCATCGAGACAATAATCATGATTTAGATGATGAATTTGATGTGATACGCTCAATTAATTAACTTTCTATAGGTTAATCGTGGTCCTTATACAGCGTGTCAAATAAGCTAATCATGAACTCATTACGCATTGTTCTGGCCGATTCCAACGAATCCCTTATAGTTTCAGCCATTTCATGTTCTATTTTTTTAAAATAATTGCTCTCTGGGATTATTTGGCGATTTGCTTTAATGGATTGCCCCAATAATTCTATAGACTTCATGAGTGGATTTATTTTTTCAGAAAAAACGTAGCGACTTAATCGCATAGGATGGGTTTTCTCAAGCCACCAGGATAAAAAGGGATTGCTGGTGCTTCGCACAAGGGGTTGCATCACCGACTGATACAGCAAATCATTGGCTTCAGACACTTGCCGAACCTTTTCAAAAGGCTGTGTTGGACTACTCGTGCACAGCTCGGTAATATCACGTTCCTCAAAACGCACATGATATTGCTCTTTGCTGCAATCCGGGTCGCCCGTTGGATTCACAATCACCATTTCATAGAGTCCAGGCTTTAATTGTTCAATAGCAGTACCGTGTTCTAAGATGGCGCGATGGTGCAGGCGCACGACTTTGGCGGATACAAAAATCCCTAAATGCCCAACTGATGGATGAAGGAGGTAAACAATGCGCTGTTTGGCCTTCTTCAAAGCTTGAGTCGTGGGATAAATCGTTCTTATCCAGTGTAAGGCCTGTCGTGGTGGGGTAATTTGATCGCCTTGGGAAGCAAAGACAACAATGGGGCTTTGAATGCGTTTTAAATCGTAAACACATCCTGGATGAATCAGCATTTCACCACGTTCTAATTGATCGCCAACAAAAAGATTATTCACGGTGGCTGTAATTTCTTCTTGGCTAAATTGGTAAAAACCATTCCACCAGCGTTCAAATTCTAAAAATCGCTCCTGCTCCACATCCATTTGATCAAATAAACCATAATATTTATCCCAGATCGTCGTGGTCGGATTTAAAATCTCGAAATTGGAAACCAACCAGGCCCCATCAAAGGTTCCATCCTTTAAATCGGAGAGAAAGCGTGCACTCCATACGCCGCCTAAGAGTCCACCTAAGAGTTGCATGGGATTAGCTTCTTCTTCATTGTTTGCCCAATAAGAAACAGGGGAACCATTCATGACCGTCAAACCAACCGATCCCACACAATCTGAGGCTAATAGAGCAAGCATCCAACCTGCTTGGCAATTACCATAAAGAATAGGGGAGTTACCTTCATGCAAGGCTTGCACTTTTTCGACAAAATGGCGCAGGGTGGTCAAGACATCGGCGAGCTTTTGGTGAGGAATGGGCTCAGGATAAAAAATAACGAAATACACGGGATGGCCACTGTGCATGGCAATGCCCACTTCCGAGTCACGTTTGAAGCCGCCAATACCTGGCCCATGACCTGCTCTGGGATCAACGATAATCACTGGCGACAAAGTAGGATCGAAACATTTTTCAAAACACTCGTCACCTACTTCGAGGATTTTAATTAACGCATAATTGGTTTTGGGGTCAAGTGTTCTTCCATCCATGACTAATTCATATTTAAAATTTAACAGCAGCGGTAATCCTTGTTTTTCATGTTCCATCATGTTGTTGGCCCGTTCACGCAAAGTATCAAAAAACAAAACAGAGCGTTGCCAATAATCTATTGGGTAAGAAAAAAGATCATGCCAGATTTGATCTGGGACTTCGGTATCTTGCTTATCCATGCTTCACCACGACTTTGAATGACTCAATAGTTTCTATTGTGGACCAGGAAGAGTATTTTTACAAAAATAAACAATCATCACTCCATGGCTAACCTCATGCATTTTGCTGGTCATGTGGAAGTTACTGGAATTGATATCGAGAATGGGGTTGATGAAGGTGTTTGACTTACATCGAATTATGGCGGTACTAGACTTGGTATAAAAGAAGGCCTAATGCCATACACAGATAGATTTGATAATAACTCAACTTGACAATATCATGCTTAGTAAATCTTTTTGAGCTATACTAAGTTAAACCATTTTTTTACTTATAAATTTAATGAGAGTACTGGTTAATTTGAAGTCTGTTCATTAAAGATTGATTAACATGGAAGCTAATGATCATGATTAAATTATTCAAAACAGTTATTGCTGTTTGTTGTCTCTTAGGAGCTATGCTATTGGCAAACTCTTGCTCAGAAACTAAAAATCCTAATATTCATGATCTTAATGTTCATAATAAAAGACCTGGCGGGACCGGCGGGCGTTAAACATTCCAAACAGCTTTTCAAAAAGGGATAATCCTCTCAAGGGGATATTAATTCATAATCAAAGAATCAAAAAACACTAACAAGCCATTTACAGAGCACTTGTGCTGTCATTAAAAATAAACCCCGGACAAACAACAGGATATATTTGCTGCGAATAATCCGGGAATTGGATGATGCACCATTATAAGCTGGATCATTTGGAAAAGCGGTACAAAAATTGGTATTAAAAAAAGCAAGAGTTCTTCATTTACATCGTGTTATCCGCGTTCTAAGGTCGTATGAGTATCAATATGAGTGTTTTAAACAGTTGGGATAAGTCTCAAATATATGATAGAGTTTTAAAAGCATCGCTAGATGTACTGCATTTTCTATAATTTGGAGCCATTAATGAAAAATACAAGGATGGTTGTACTTCTTTTCGTTATGTTAGCCAGCCTATCTGCGCTACTTAGCGCATGCCACAAAACGCAGCAAAATTCTGCGACAACCGAAGAAGGTTATGGTGGCACCAGTGGAGGGCATGGAGGACACGGTGGGCATGGAGGTGGGGGCCACTAGAGATGGTTTTTTAAATCTAAGCCATCGTCTTCAGAAGTAATTATTTTTAAAGTCTCTTATGTAAAGTATTTTTTGTTTCATGGAATAGCATTAGGGAAAAAGTTTGATGTTTAACATGGTGCGACGCGAACTAAAGTGAACAATTATGGATAATACTGCAGTTGCCAAAGACAATGAAAACCCCGTAGGCACTATTGTCGAAGTCAATGGACCTGTTGTAAAAATATTTTGTGATGTGTTACCCCCATTATATCAGTCGCTCAAAACCTACACTGATACGGACAGTTATGTACTTGAGGTGTGTCAGCATCTGGACCAACATCATGCCAGAGCCATTACCTTACATCGTGCCACAGGACTACAACGGGGATTAGCTGTTTATGATCAAGGCACCCCTTTGCAAATTCCGGTTTCTCCTAATTGTCTTGGGCGACTCTTAAATATTTTTGGCGAACCTTTGGATGGGGTTTTGCCCTTAGAAACTAAGGAATATCGTGACATTCTCAACAAGCCCACCTCAATTGACATGACAACGACCCAGGAAGGTATTCTTGAGACGGGAATTAAGGTTATCGATTTACTTTGTCCTTTCGTTAGGGGTAGTAAAACAGGGTTGTTTGGAGGTGCCGGGGTTGGAAAAACCATCCTGCTGATGGAATTGATGCATGCCATCATTCAATTGCACCAAGGAACGTCTGTTTTTGCAGGGGTTGGCGAGCGGATTCGTGAAGGTCATGAATTGTGGCACGAAATGCAAGCTGCAGGCGTCATGGATAAGACCCTAATGATATTTGGGCAAATGGATGAGTCACCCGGTGTACGCTTTCGCACGGGATTATCGGCATTAACGTATGCCGAATATCTTCGCGATACGCTATCTCATGAAGTGCTTTTTCTCATTGATAATGTTTATCGTTTTGTGCAAGCAGGCAGTGAAATTTCAGGACTTTTAGGCAGAATGTCGGCGAGTGTCGGCTATCAACCGACCTTAATGACGGAGATTGCCGAACTCGAAGAACGGATTACCTCAACCCCGAAAGGTGCTGTTACTTCTGTGCAAGCCGTTTATGTTCCGGCCGATGACATGAGTGACCCAGCCGTGACCGGCATTGTGACCCATTTGGATTCGATTGTGGTGCTCTCACGCGCACAAGCAGGTAAAGGCATTTATCCTGCCATCGATGCACTTGCTTCCAAAAGTAAATTTATGGATAAAATGATTTTAGGCGAGCGCCATTATGCGATTGCGCAAGCCGTACGCGAACATTTGGCACGTTATCAAGAACTCGAAGACATCATTTCCATGATGGGAATTGAAGAGCTTTCGTCTCAAGACCGCAATATTGTGTTAAGAGCGCGTAAATTACAACGCTACCTGACGCAACCTTTCCATGTAACCAAACAACAAACCGGTATTGAAGGGCAATCGGTTGCATTAGAGCAAACCTTAACCGATTGCGAATCCTTCATCAAAGGCGATTACGATGCATTTTCAGAAGAGGAGTGTTATATGATGGGCTCCATGAATAAGGGGGCTCACGACTGACATGGAACCATTTACAATTCATCTTCAAAGTGCAACTCAATATGAACAAATCGATACGGTGGTTAGTTTTGTGGGTGAGGATGCTTCGGGGCAGTTTGGGATTTTGGCCAATCATGCCCGCATGATGACCTGTTTAAAGTTTGGTTTGGCCTGGTTTCGTGATGAACATAACGAAACGCACTATTTAGCTGTACCCGGCGCGGTGGTTTATTTTAATAAAAATCAACTCTACATTGTGACACGCCATTATGTGCGCCATAAAGAGTATCAAGCCATACACAGTGCACTCGAGAAAGAATTACAGTTTGAAGAAGAAAATCTTTTGAGCATTAAAGACAGCTTGCATCGTTTGGATGAGGCAATGTTAAAACGTTTATGGGAATTAAAACGGCAGAATGGCTATGGCATTTAAAGATCCAAAGAAGGAACTGGAACAACAGGTGAAACGAAGTGTTCACAAAATGAACCAGGCAAAAAAAAGTAAATCCACTTTATTAGCCCAAACGGTTTATTTAGGGACCTTAGGCTTTGTTTTTGTATTACCGATTATTGCCGGAGCCTATCTTGGGGTTTGGCTCGATGAAAAAATAAAAGGGTTTTCCATCAGTTGGACCATCAATTTAATCCTTGTCGGTGTGATTGTTGGTGCAGTTAATGTGTATCTTTTGATTAAGGAATAGCGGTGGGCTCAGAAGGATTTTTAGCGCGCTTTGCATTTTCACTAGGGTGGCTCAACATCAGCCAAAGCCTATTGACTACCTGGCTTATTATGCTGGCTTTATTTCTTTTTGCCTGGGTTTCAACGCGAAAACCATCCCTTCAACCCGGTACTTGCCAGGTTATTTTAGAAGGAATTTTGAGCACCATGCATGATGCAATTAAAGAAGTACTGCCTGCCCATGTGGATTTGGTGTTTCCTTTTGTGGCCACCTTGTGGATTTTTATCCTTACATCCAACTTAATTGGGGTGATTCCGGGATTTTATGCCCCGACGGCTGATTTATCGGTGACGGCCTCCCTTGCAATTTTGACTTTTTTATCAGTGCATTGGTTTGGCATTCGTGCCGAAGGGCTACGCGATTATTTAAAGCATTATCTTAAACCCACGCCTTTTTTGTTGCCGTTTCATTTAATCAGTGAGGTCTCTCGAACGTTGGCCTTGGCAGTACGCTTATTCGGTAATGTGATGAGCTTGCAATTAACCGCATTGATTGTACTTATGATTGCCGGATTTTTAGCCCCTATCCCCATCCTCATGTTGCATATTATTGAGGCCATTATCCAGGCGTATATTTTTGGGATGCTCGCTTTAATTTATATTGCTGGGGGAATTCAATCACACGAGCTGAAGAAGCAAGGAGAATCATCATGAATGGTATCAGTTGGTTTAGTTTAGCATCAACCGTTATAGCAGCACTCGCGATTGCTATCGGAACCATAGGTCCGGCGCTCGCTATGGGGCGTGCGATTAGTCAGGCACTGGATGCTTTGGCACGACAACCGGAGGCTGAAAAATCCATCACCAGAACCTTATTTATTGGTTTGGCTATGATTGAATCGTTAGCCATTTATTGTTTGGTGATTGTATTGATTATTCTCTTTAGAAATCCATTATTGTCTTATTTTGTTAATCAGCAGGGATAAAATAAATGGAACTGTCTTGGTCAACTTTTTCATTAGAAGTCATTAATTTTCTAGTCCTGATTTGGATTTTAAAGCATTTTCTTTATGCACCCATCCAAAAAACCATTGTAGAGAGAAAAAAAACAGTGCAAGAACAATTAACAACGGCTCAAACTCTACACAATGAAGCGACCCAGTTACAAATAAACTATGAGCATCGTCTCACCGATTGGCAACAAGAGAAAACAACGCTGCAAAGTACCTTGCAAGAAGAATTGGAACAATGGAAAGCGGAAGAAAAACTTCGTTTTGAACACCAATTGCGTGAAGAAAAAGAGCAGGTTTTTGCCCATGAGAAGCAACAACTCGCCGTACTCATTGAAAAAAAGGAACGAGAAGCCTTGCTTTTGGCGGGTAAATTTGCCGCAAAACTCGTCATCGACTTTGCTGATGCTCGTCTTGAAGAGAAAATCATTGCAAAAACCATTGAGGACCTCGCTTCTTTCCCAATCAAACAATGGCAATCGATGAGTGCAGTCTCTGAAGAAGACAGTGTATGCATCCAAAGTGCCTTTCCCATCAAGGAACAGCAACGGCAGCATCTCATACAAGCCATGGAACAATTCGTGCCTCAAAAACTTAGCGCACGTTTTACTGAAAATCCGACTCTGCTTGCAGGATTAACCATTCAAATGGGCTCAGTGGTTTTGCAGGCCAATCTTCGCGATGAACTCAAATTCTTTACGGAGAGCAAAAATGGACTTGTCTAATCGTCCTTCGTTGATTGATAAAACGCGGCAGCGTATTGAGGATTATCAATTTCAAATCAGAGTCTCGGAGCAAGGACAGGTTGTTTCAGTAGGCGATGGCATTATTTGGATTAAGGGATTACCCACTGCTGCCATCGATGAAATTTTAATTTCAGTCGATGGTTGTTGTATCGCGATGGTTTTTCATCTCATGGAAGATTTGGTGGGCGCGATTATGTTGGTGCAAACGAAAAAATTAAAAGCAGGCACCGCCATGTTTCATTTGAAGCGCGCCTTGAGTCTCCCTGTAGGCGATAAACTGCTTGGGCGAGTAATTGACCCTTTAGGCAATCCGTTAGATGGCGGTGAAGTGCCTCAATGTGAGGAACAGGGTTTATTGGATATGTTGTCCCCACCCATCATTCATCGTGATTTTGTGAATCGTCCCTTTTATACGGGGAATAAAATTATTGATAATTTAATTCCCATGGGTAAAGGGCAGCGGGAGTTAATTATCGGGGATAATGGGCTTGGAAAAAGTTCGCTGGCCATTGATGTGGTCATTAACCAAAAAAATCAAAATGTACGTTGTGTTTATGTATTGATTGGCCAAAAGCGCTCGACCGTAAGCAATACCATTCAATTATTAAAAGAGGCTAATGCCCTAGACTATACAACCATTGTGGTGGCCCAAGCAACGGCATTACCAGGATTTCTCTATCTTGCCCCATTCGCGGGCTGCGCCATTGCCGAACACTGGATGAACAAGGGTTTAGATACGCTAGTGGTTTATGATGATTTGAGTGCCCATGCGAACAGTTATCGAGAGCTTTCCCTTTTACTGCGCAGACCTCCTGGACGCGAAGCCTTTCCTGCAGATATTTTTTATCTTCATTCACGTTTGTTAGAGCGCTCCACTTGCTTGTCTGCTGAAATGGGTGGCGGCAGTATGACTACACTACCGATTATTGAAACCAAAGAAGGTGAAATTGCAACGTATATTCCGACCAATCTCATCTCCATCACCGATGGACAAATCTTTTTTGATGAAAAACTCTTTTCTTCAGGCTTTCTTCCAGCCATTGATATCACCAAATCCGTTTCACGCGTTGGTGGTAAAGCCCAGCATCCACAAATTAAAAAAGAAGCCGGGAGAATGAAACTGGATTACATGCAATTTCTTGATTTAGAAATTTTTACCCGCTTTGGTGCACGGCTGGATGCCAAAATGCAAAAGCAGATTCAAAAGGGACGACTTTTAAGAGAAATATTGAAGCAAGACAGACTATCACCGCTGCCTATTGAGTTTCAACAAGCCTGGCTTATTGCCTACAACGACGGTTTATTGGACCCATTGACTGTAGAAGAGATTCCACCTGTTCTCAAAAAAATAGAACAAGAACTAAAAAAGACCGACTTGACTTTAGGAAGCTCACGAGAACAATGGAAGAATGCGGTAAAAAGCTGGTTAAATGGCTAAGGCTTAACCTATCCTTTAACTCACGGAAGATTTTATGACGAAACGAACTAAACTAAAAGAGCACCTTCATACCTTAGAAGAAATTGGTGACATCATGACCGCCATGAAAAATTTGTGTTTCATTGAAATGAATAAAATCACTAAAGTTCTTGTCCTGCAGGAACAAGTCATGCAAACACTTCGTGAGGTGAGCCGTGATTTTTTAAGCTTTTATCCTATTTTTCCCACGAATCAACAAGAAGCTCATCCTGCGATTTATATTCTCATCGGCTCAGAAAGAGGCTTTTGCGGCAGTTTTAATGATAATGTGATGCATCAGTTAGATACTTTAAAAGAGCGCAATGCTGAATTTAACCCAGCACTCATTGTGGTCGGGCGTAAACTTGCCTTAAAAATGGCGGATGATGCTCGAGTCATGGCCACAATCGATGGGCCTAATGCCATTGAAGAAATTCCAGCCGTGATTTTAAACCTGTTACAAACTTTAGAGAAAGTGTCCTCCCAAAGACATATTGCCTTGCATTCCTGGCAGTGGGACATTCTGTGCAATGAGGAAGAACACAATCAAATTCAAGCAAAAACCATGCAACCCTTCAAAGAGTTTTGCGCCAACGATGCAAATCATGGTTCCATTCCACCGCTACTCAATTTAGCTCATGAGCAATTTTTAGCTGAATTTGTGGATCATTACCTATTTTCCATGTGTTATTCGGTTTTTTATCAATCGTTTTTTGCAGAAAATCATCAAAGGCTCTTTCATTTGAATAGCTCGTTAGATCGTTTAGAAAGTAAAAAGAACTCATTAAAAGAATATCTTAATTTGCTGCGTCAAGAAGAAATTACGGAAGAAATTCAGATTATTATGTTGAGTGCGGAAGCGCTTATTGGCACTAAATAAACAATCCATTTTACGTACCTTGCTATACAATGATATACTCAAACGCACATTTAAATGTTTTAGGCTGCTTGTGGACACGCCATAAAAACACTATCCCAATTTGGAAATTCGGATAACTCAAGTGACACTAAAGTGGTTCATAAGTGATAGGGATATTTGCTTCATGGGGTTATGTGTTCAATCAATCATCGCATTGAAGAAAAGGCTAGGTGGCATCACCGTAGTCCTTTTTTCTGTATTTTATTTAAATACGTATGCCACTACTTTGTCAACGCCCCTTTCTTTTTCCGAAGCAGGTCGGCTTGCCATTTTGTTTTCTCCTGAACTGAAACGTTTGTGTACTGAGGCGGAAGCTTTAGATCAGAAAGCCATCGCGGATCGTCAATTACCCGATCCGAAGCTGATGGCAGGGACTATTAACGTGCCTACCAATAACTTCAGCTTTACACAAGATGAGATGACGATGATCATGGGTGGATTAGAGCAACGACTTCCGCCAGGACATTCTTTAGCTATCAAGTCACGAAGGACCAAAGCAGAAGCGGTGGTCTATCGTGCGCGATTTCAAGAACAAAAGCTGGCTCTAGCCCGTACAGCACATGAGGCCTGGCTTGAATTGTACTATTGGCAGCAAGCAGCTCATATTGTTCAGGCGAATCGTCGTTTGTTTGTGTACTTACTTAAAGTCGCCAAATCGCAATATGCGCAAGCTATAGCTACCCAATCGGACGTACTGCAGGTGGAAGTAGAACTATCCCAATTAGACGAACAACAAGTTCAAATCACCCAGCAAATAGAACAAGTGCGTGCAAAACTCGGACGTTGGATAGGGCAAGAAGAGGCAAGACGTCCGCTGGCCGCTAAGTTACCTAAGTTACCCCACCTCCCATCATTAAGTACATTAAAAAATAACATAAAAAGTCATCCTTTATTAAAAGCAGATTTAGGTTCCATTCAGGCCAATCGCGAAGCAGTGGCTTTAGCAAAAGAGCAATTTAAACCCGGAGTGGTTTTTGATGTGAATTATGGGGTGAGACAAGGCCGCATGCCCGATGGGACGCCCCGTTCCAATATGTTGACCGCGCAAGTTACCGTTGATTTACCCATTTTCCCCAAGCATCGCCAAACACCACGTCTAAGGGAACAATTTCTTCATTTAGAATCGGCATTCTTGGACAGAAATGCCCACTTTCGCGATTTAATGGAAATGCTCATCAGCTCGTATGCTGCTTGGCAGCAGCTCATACGACGTGACGCAGTCTTTACGCAAAAGCTGATGCCAGAAGCCAAGCAAAATGCCAAAGCAGCCTTGCTGGCGTACCAAAGTGCCACAACGGACATGAATACAGTATTGCGTGCCTACAGCGGAGAACTCAATATCCAGTTGGAGCAATTAAATGTTGAAATTGAGCAGCTTAAAACACGGGTAACACTACTCTACCTAGAAGGAAAAACAGGATGAAGCTGAAAATAGTCGCACTCCTTATTGTGTTACTGGCAGTCATTTTTTTAGTGAAAAAATGCGCTTTCCCTACTGAAAAAACGACGAATCAAGAACATGCGAACAATGAAAAAGGAAAGCCCATGTATTGGATTGACCCCATGAATCCCATGATTCGGTACAATAAGCCAGGCCTTTCTTCCATGGGGACGAAACTGGTGCCCGTTTATTCTGATAATGAAGGGGCGACAACCAATGGCAAAATAACCGTACGCATAGCCCCTGAGATTGTGGATAATCTCGGGGTGCGTACCGCACCTGTCAGAAAAGGAACGCTTGTCCGAAAAATTGACACTGTGGGCTATGTGACCTCGAACGAAAATCTTATTAGTAACATTAACGCTTATGTTGATGGTTGGATTCGAAATCTTGTCGTCAAAACAACCGAAGCTCCTGTGACCCAAGGCCAATTACTCATGCAGCTTTATTCACGAACCCTGGTCAATGCCGAAGAAGAATATTTAATTGCGCTTGAAACCAAGGAGTCGACCCTGATTGATGCCTCGCAGCAAAAATTAATTTCCCTTGGCATGGCCGAAACACAAATTCAACAGTTAAAAAAAACGCGCAAAGCAAGTCAGCTTGTGGATATCTTTAGCCCGCAAAATGGCATTGTGGCTACCTTAAATGTTCGCGAAGGCATGCGGATAACGCCTGAAATGAAAATGATGAGTATTATTGATTTATCAACCATCTGGATTATTGTGGAGGTGTTTGAGCAACAAGCCTCATGGCTTAAAGTAGGGCAATTGGCCGAAGCGCAATTCCCTGCTTTTCCTGGCAAAGCTTGGAAGGGCAGGATTGACTACGTTTACCCTCAGCTCAATCTGAAAACACGTACCCTTAAAGTGCGCTTACGCTTTGACAATCCGGACAATCACTTAAAACCCAACATGTATGCCCTGGTTACCTTGTCCCTGACACCCTTGGAACAGGTGTTGAGCATTCCCAAAGAGGCCATCATTCAAACGGGTGAGGGGGCTCATGTGATTGTTGCTTTGAGTGAAGGTCGCTTCCAAGTTCAACCCGTAGTCACCGGCATTGAATCAGGTGACCGAATAGAGATTTTATCGGGATTAAAAAAAGGAGACTGCGTGGTGAGCTCAGGAGAGTTTTTGATTGATTCGGAGGCCAGTTTAAAAGCAAGTTTACAGCGCATGAATGACAAGCAAAGCAAAAAAGGGAAAATGAATGCACATTAAAATCCATGCAGGGAGTCATCGTCCATGATTGCGGCTATTATTCGCTGGTCCATCCAGAATCGGCCTTTTATCCTGCTGGCAACCCTTTTATTAATTCTTTCAGGCCTTTATATTCTGAAACAAACACCGCTGGATGCCATTCCTGATTTATCGGATGTGCAAGTGATTATTAAATCAACCTATCCTGGCCAAGCCCCGCAAATTGTTGAAGACCAAGTCACCTATCCTTTGACCACCAAGATGATTGCAGTCCCTGGGGCGGTGACGGTGCGAGGCCAGTCTGCCTTTGATGATTCGTATATTTATTTGATTTTCAAAGACGGAACCGATCTGTATTGGGCGCGTTCCCGAGTCCTTGAGTACTTAAGCCAGGTTGCCAATCGGTTACCACCGAATGCAAGTACCGCATTAGGACCCGATGCAACAGGGGTGGGGTGGGTTTATGAATACGCCTTGGTGGATACGACAGGCAAGCATGATTTATCCCAGTTAACAACTCTGCAAGATTGGTATTTAAAGTTTCAGTTACAGAAAGTACCAGGCGTCTCTGAAGTGGCACGGATTGGCGGGATGGTGCGCCGTTATGAAGTGATTCTTGATCCCAGCAAATTACGTGCTTTTGATTTAACCCTACCCCAAGTGATTGCAGCCATTCGAGATGCCAACCAAGAAGCAGGAGGCTCAACCATTGAAATGGGTGAAGCCGATTATATGATACGTGCTCGCGGCTACCTCAAAAAAACTACTGATTTTGAAAACATTCCTTTAGGTGTTTCGAAACAAGGAACGCCCATCCTCTTATCTGATGTGGCAACCATGAGGCTGGGTCCTGAAAATCGTCGCGGTATCGCAGAGCTCAATGGCAAAGGTGAAGTGGTGGGTGGCGTCATCATCATGCGTTTTGGTGAAAATGCCATGAAAACCATACAAAATGTTAAGGCAAAATTGGCGGAGTTAAAAGACAGTCTGCCACCGGGTGTGAACATTGTTGAAACCTATGATCGCTCAAGCCTGATTCAACGCGCAGTGAATACCCTCAATGATAAATTGATTGAGGAATTCGTCTTAGTATCCTTGATTTGTTTTGCTTTTTTATTTCATTTGCGTTCTGCTTTAGTCATTGTGATTACCTTGCCAATCGGTATCTTGGCTTCCTTTATTATTATGTATTGGCAAGGCATTACGGCAAACATCATGTCTTTAGGGGGCATTGCTATTGCTATTGGGGTGATGGTCGATGCTGCCATTGTTATGATTGAAAATGTGCATAAGCATTTTGAGCAGACTGTAGTGACCAAAGAAAATCGTTGGCAAATTATTCAAGAAGCCACCTTGCAAGTTGGGCCCTCGCTCTTTTTTTCTTTGCTGATTATCATGTTTAGTTTTCTGCCTATATTTACGTTACAAGCCGAAGAAGGTCGTCTCTTTTCACCCTTAGCCTTTACCAAAACCTATGCCATGGCCTGTGCGGCAGCCTTGTCGATTACTTTAGTTCCTGTGCTGATGGGCTATCTGATTCGCGGTCGTATTCGACCGGAAACAGAAAATCCCTTAAATCGTGCCTTGCAAGCGGTTTATCAACCGGTTATTCATGCGGTGCTTAAAGCGCCCAAGACGATTTTAGTGATTGCCTTTGTCCTTGTACTCATTGGCTTTTGGCCAGTCACCCGCTTAGGCTCTGAATTTATGCCGCCTTTAAACGAAGGCGATTTGCTGTATATGCCAACGACGTTCCCAGCGATTGCAGTGGGTAAAGCGCAGCAATTAATCCAGCAGATCGATAAATTAATTCTTACCGTTCCCGAAGTCAAATCAGCGTTTGGGAAAATTGGGCATGCAGAAACAGCAACCGATCCTGCATCCATGTCGATGATTGAGACCACCATTCAATTTAAACCACAGAGTGAATGGCGTCCTGGAATGACTTTTGAAAAAATTAGAGACGAGTTGGATAGACATGTGCAAATACCCGGTGTGACCAATGTTTGGGTCATGCCCATTCGTAATCGGATTGATATGTTAGCGACCGGCATTAAAACGCCTTTGGGAATTAAAATTATTGGTCCTGATTTAAAAGTCATTCAAGAGATAGGAGAGAAAATTGAACAAGTACTAAAGCCTTTGCCAGGTACTGCATCGGTGTTTGCAGAACGAGTAGTGAGTGCGCGCTACGTGAATGTGGACATTGACCGACTCAAAGCCTCTCGTTATGCCTTAAACATCCGCGATGTGCAAGAGATGATTGAAAATGCGGTGGGCGGCATGAACATCACGCAGACCGTCGAAGGACTTGAGCGCTATCCGGTGAATTTGCGTTATCCCCAGTTTGTGCGTGATTCAGTGGCGCAATTGCGCCAATTACCTATTGTGACTCCCACTGGTGCCCATATTCCTTTAGAGGCCGTTGCAACCTTATCGGTGACCGATGGTCCGGATATGATTAAAACGGAGAATACGCGTCCCGCAGGTTGGGTTTATGTCGATATAGCAGGACGCGATCTCGGCTCATACACGAAAGCAGCCCAACAGGCAGTGAAACAGAACATCTCATTGCCTCCTGGGTATTCTTTATTATGGTCAGGGCAATACCAGTATATGGAACGTGCTGAAGCACGGCTTATGATTGTTATCCCGCTGACTCTGCTTATCATTATTGTCTTACTTTACTTAAATTTTGGTCGCTTTTCGGAAGTATTCATAATTCTTGGCACCTTACCTTTAGCGCTCGTGGGTGGAGTATGGTTTATTTATTTACTCGGATATTATCTATCGATTGCGGTTGGAGTTGGATTTATTGCTTTGGCGGGTGTCTCTGCTGAAACAGGGGTCATTATGCTTATTTATCTTGATCAAGCACTTCTAAAGCAGCAACAACTGGCCCAGCAAGAGGGACGTGCGCTCACCAAAGCCAATGTGCGCAGTGCCGTGATTGAAGGGGCACTGCTTCGTCTAAGGCCTAAGATGATGACGGTACTCGCTATTATTGGTGGTTTGTTGCCCATTATGATTGGTGGTGGCACAGGTTCTGAAGTCATGCGTCGTATTGCTGCACCCATGGTCGGTGGCATGATTACCGCAACCCTACTCACACTTATTGTGATTCCGGCTGTTTTTTTAATATGGCAAGAATCAAAAATAACTGAAATAAAGGAGTCCGGTGAGTAAGTGATGAATATCCAGAACACTTCCCAACAAATGGTCCTGGTGTTTCATAACTAGGATGATTCACTATGCATCAGCGAATGGCTTTGATCCTATTTATTTTTTTAGTACCCGGAATAGCCTTAGCCAAGATGCAACACGCTCCTTCGACAGCGAAAACTCCATCTGACTTTAAATTCTCGGGTTATGTTGATGGTTCCTATAATTATCTTCAAAACAGCAATAAGTTTGCTAGTGGCACCTATGATCGCGTCTTTGACATCAACCCGAATGGATTAACACTCCAACAAGCGGGTATTACCTTGGCGTATCAACCGCAACAAGGGTTTGGCGGTTTAATGACGCCTGTAGCAGGAAGTGATCCCAATATTTTTGCACCCTATGGTTGGAATATTCGTTCCCTTGCAATGCCACAAGCTTATATGCAGTATGCAAGCGGTTCTTTGACTTTCATGGGAGGAAGTTTTATTGAATTAGCCGGTGCTGAAAATCTCTTTTCTTATAATGATACCAATTTTTCTCGCTCTATTCTCTGGGGTTATGCAGAACCTTTTACCGTGACGGGATTTAGAGTTTTCTATATTCCAAACAATCAACTCACCTTGGTAGGCGGTATCAATAATGGTTGGGACAATATTCGTGATACGAGTCGTCAGAAAACCATTGAATTGGGCGCCTCATATACGTTTAACCCCAAGTTTTCTTTAGCAGCTTATGCTTATTCGGGTCAACAGCGTGTTGCTGAAAGGACATCAAGCGGTCCTACAGGGCAGCGCTCTCTGATTGATTTAATTGCCACGCTCACAATCACGGAACAGTTAAGTTTTGTAATTAACTATGATGGTGCGCTACAAACGAAAGCCGCGCTTCCAAATGGCACTATAGCAGAAGCAGTCTGGCAAGGTATTGCTGGATATGTGAATTATCAATTGAATCAGAAATGGCGAACCTCCTTACGTGGAGAAATTTTTTCTGATAGAAATGGTTATCGCACGGGAGTCGCTCAAACTTGGGATGAGCTCACTGTAACATTGAGCTATTTTCCTATTAAAAATCTTGAGTTTCGTGCAGAAACTCGACGTGATTTTTCTAACGTCAGTTCTTTTCTGAATAAAAACGATATTACAACAAGTCACAATCAACAATCATTTGCTTTAGAGGGGATTTTTAGGTTCACATAAAATACAAATCATTACAACTTCAGCGCCACGCTACTTTAATTACTGGACAATAAATGGAGGCAATCACAAAGGCTCTAAGTCAAATCAACAGCCTTATTTTTTAATTCGTTATAACTCGTAAATTTGCGAGTCGCAATATTGCGTTACGTAAATTTACGACATAAATTAAATATAAATACTAAGGAGAAGGGCCTAGAAGAATTTATTGCATCATGATTATGCTATGATTCTAATGGATTCATTGAATTTGCGAAAACGTTTTTTGTTTTAGTGAGCAGAAATTAGAAGCAAATCGCTGGAGCCAATTGAGCCACCCAAGACTACAACCCTGATTCATAATTATACCAAGGACGGATATACGACATGAATGAACCAAGGAAAAAATGCTGCTCCAACGAGGAGACACCAACTTCCCAGAAGGAACTGACGTCATCAAATGCCTCTATGCCGTGTTGCTCGGTTAGCGATTCAGATGAACTCGCTCATTTTTTTAGCTTTCTCACTCAATTTTTTCAGGCAAATCTGGGTAAGGCAACAGCAGGAATGAGCCCAGCAGCTCTGAGGATTGCCTTCTTTTCTTGGCTAGTGCAATTGGAACAGTCACCCGGACTCTTATTGGAGTTAGCACTTTATCCAGCTTTGCACTCGCATGATTGCATTAATAATGTGCTCTGCGTGGACCGTGCTGCAGGGGGTAAAGACGTTCGCTTTCATAAAGAAAGCTGGCAAGCCATGCCCTGGCGGTTGTTTGCTGAGCAATTTTTGCAAGTTGAAGATTGGTGGCGACGTGCCACAACCCAGGTTCCAGGATTACCTAAATCGGTTGAACGCACCGTTTCTTTTTGGGCACGCCAATTCCTTGATGCATGTTCTCCTTCTAATTTTGCCTGGACTAACCCTGATTTGTTCTACGAAACGATTCATTCCAATGGATTTAATTTGATTCATGGCACTGAACTAGCGATTCAGGACATGCTCGATAGGCTAACCGGTGCACCACCTGCTGGCGCGGAAGAGTTTATACCCGGTAAGGGTGTAGCGATTACTCCAGGACGTGTGGTCTTTCAGAATCATTTAATTGAACTCATTCAATATGAGCCACAAACCAAAACGGTATTTAAAGAGCCGGTGTTAATAATTCCAGCATGGATTATGAAATATTATATTTTGGATTTATCCCCCAATAATTCACTGGTTAAATGGCTTGTTGGTCAGGGGCACACCGTGTTTATTATTTCATGGCGTAACCCCAATGGCGACGATCGTGATTTAGGGATGGATGATTATTACCGACAAGGGGCAATGGCGGCCATAAATGCGGTTTCTGCTTTGTTTCCGCAAACAAAAATTAATCTGATGGGCTACTGTTTAGGTGGCACATTGGCAATGATTACAGCCGCGGCGATGGTACGCGATGGAGATAATCGTCTTAACAGTCTCACGTTACTTGCTGCGCAAGGCGATTTCACCGAAGCGGGAGAATTGATGCTTTTTGTCACCGACAGTGAAGTTGCTTTTCTCAAGAACATGATGTGGGAGCAAGGCTATCTTGATACCAAACAAATGGCGGGTTCCTTTCAGATGTTGCGTGCCTATGATTTGATTTGGTCTAAAATGATTCAGGATTACATGCACGGGGTGCGCCGCGGCACCATTGATTTGCTCGCGTGGAACGCAGATGCCACCCGTATGCCTTACAAAATGCATAGTGAATACCTTGAACAGCTCTTCTTAAACAATGATTTTGCTGAGGGACGCTTCACTGTGGAAGGCGAGCCGGTTGCTGCTGAAAACATTCAATTGCCTATTTTTGCGGTAGGTACTGAAAAAGACCACGTGGCGCCTTGGCAATCGGTATATAAAATTCATCTGATGGCTAATGGTGATACCACCTTTATTTTGACCAGTGGTGGGCATAATGCAGGGGTTGTCAGCGAACCAGGTCGTCCCGGATGTTATTATCGTATTCATGAACGCAAAAAGGGTGACGCTTATTTAAGCCCTCCTCGCTGGTTAAATAAAGCAGAAAAGCGAGAGGATTCCTGGTGGCACGCTTTACATGATTGGCTGGTGCGGCAAGATACCCCAAAGCGGATTTCCCCGCCTGCCATCGATAACGCGCTGCCCTTAGCTCCTGGCAGTTATGTGATGCAAAAATAAAGGAACTATGATGGATAAGGAATTTCTGGAGAATGTCACTTTTGATGAGCTTACCATGGGGCAGCAGGCGAGCCTGAGCAGGACGCTCACTCAAAAGGACATCGAGCTTTTTGCGGCCATGTCCGGTGATGTGAATCCGGCGCATATGGATCCCAAATTCGCCCAAAGCGATATTTTTCATGGCATTGTGGGGCATGGCATGTGGTCTGGTTCGCTGATTTCGGCATTGCTCGGAACCATTTTACCGGGGCCAGGAACGATTTATCTTGAGCAAGATATCCAATTTAAAAAACCAGTACGCATTGGCGACACGATTACCATCACGCTTATTGTCCGTGACAAACGGGCTAAGCAAGCCATCGTCACGTTAGATTGCAAGGGGGTAAATCAGCGCGGCGAAATCGTGATCGAAGGTATGGCTACTGTGCTCGCACCAACACAAAAAATACGAGTCGCCAAAGCGAATCTGCCTCAGGTGGAAATTCATAATCATGATCGTTTTCAAGCCATCATTCAAACCTGTCAATGTATGGGAAGGATTCGTACCGCGGTGGTCCATCCGGTAAAAGCCAATGTGGTGGAAGCAGTAGCTGATGCGGTGAAAGCTAAGCTTATGATCCCGGTATTAATTGGCCCAATAGAAAAAATTAAGTCAGCCGCTACTGAGGCTAAAATTGATATCTCTGAGTGGGAAATTATTGATACGGAGCATAGTGATGCTGCAGCCAGCGTAGCTGCGGAGTTAGCAGCGACTGGTACAGTAGATGCCATTATGAAAGGTGCTTTGACCACTCATGAGTTGTTAGTTGCTATTGTGCCTGCGACTTCCAACCTGAGAACTCAATATCGGATTAGCCACGCTTATGTCATGGATATTCCCTCTTATCATAAACCACTCATTATTACCGATGCTGCGATTAATATTGCGCCCAGTGCGAGCGAGAAGGCAGATATCTGTCAAAACGCAATTAATCTTTGGCGTGTCTTATGCGGTGAAGATAAAAAACCCAAAGTAGCCATTCTTGCAGCGGTCGAGTTGATTAATCCTAAGATGCAAGCGACGGTTGATGCCGCAATCTTATGTAAAATGGCGGAGCGTGGCCAAATCACCGATGGCATTCTTGATGGACCACTGGCGTTTGATAATGCCATTAGCAGGGGAGCTGCAGAGGATAAAGGCATTGTTTCATCAGTTGCAGGAGATGCCGATATCCTGCTCGTCCCTGAAATTGAGTCGGGTAACATTTTGGCAAAGCAGCTTACTTTTTTAGGCCATGCGGATGCTGCCGGTATTGTTCTAGGTGCACGTGTGCCCATCATTTTAGTGAGTCGTGCCGATTCCTTACGGACTCGGCTCTTCTCTTGTGCCTTGGCCGTCAAGTTGGCGGCGGCACGCAAGGCGGGAAAAATTAAATGACACGCAAATCAAAAGAATGCATTCTGGTGATTAATGCCGGTTCCTCCAGCGTCAAATTTCAAGTGTTTGCTAGGGAGCCAGCGCTACCTCTTCTCGCGCAAGGCAAAGTGTATGATTTTGAGAGCAAACCCTTATTTACAGTAACCCATGAAACGCGCCATACTCAGAATCATGTGGATAACACAGTACTTCCTGCTGACACTACTCCTGAAAGCGCCTTGCGTTTTATTCTGCACTGGATGGAAGCGCAAAATCAAAGCTGGCAGGTGAGTACGGTGGCTCATCGAGTAGTTCATGGTGGTACTTACTTCACCAGCAGTGCGCGCATCACCCCGGACGTGATGATCCAACTGGAGGCATTATGTCCCTTAGCCCCCTTGCATCAACCGCATAACCTTGCGGCAATTAAAATGATTAGCGAACTTAGGCCAGAGGTCATGCAAATCGCTTGTTTTGATTCAGCCTTTCATGCCCATCACGAGCCTTTGTTTACGGAGTATGCCCTACCGCAAATACTGCGCGACCAAGGCATTCGTCGTTATGGTTTTCATGGTCTTTCTTATGAATGGATTGCTTATACGTTACAGCAAAATGAACCCAAATTAGCAAGTGGACGAATTATCGCAGCCCATCTTGGCAATGGTGCGAGTCTCTGTGCGATGCATCATGGCATCAGTGTGGATACGACTATGGGCATGACAGCCCTTGATGGCTTACCAATGGGCACACGTTGTGGGAGTCTTGATCCAGGCGCTGTGATTTATATGATGCGTGAGCTTCATCTGTCTCCTGAAGAAATAGAGTCTATCCTTTATCATGAGTCTGGACTTCTTGGATTGTCACACTGGACGCAGGATGTCCGTCTGTTGCAACATAGCGTTGAGCCTGAAGCACGATTTGCACTTGATTATTTTTGTATGAGAACAGCCCAATGGATGGGCATGATGGCGGTGGCATTGGGTGGTGTCGATGGCGTTGTATTTACTGGCGGAATTGGTGAAAACTCAGCCTTTGTACGTAATACTATTTTGCACCATCTTGCATTTCTTAAGCCATTTGAAATGCACATTATCCCGGCGAATGAAGAACGAATTATGGCGATGCACACTCTGTCGCTTCTCGAAAGCAGTAAGGAAAATAACTGATGACTTATTTAAAAGGACTGATTGTTGGAGTGGCGAACGAGCATTCTATTGCCTGGGGATGTGCTAAAGTCTTGCATGAAGCAGGTGCAGAGCTTGCCATCACTTATCAGAATGAGAAAACAAAACAGTACGTGCAACCCTTAGTTGATGGAATTTCTTGTCCTCTCTTTATGCCACTTGATGTTATGGATGACTCTCAATTGGATGCCTTGTTTCAGAGTATCAAAACCCATTGGGGAACCCTGGATTTTATGATTCATGCGATTGCTTTTGCGCCTAAGTCTGATCTACAAGGTCGTGTCGTGGATTGTTCACGCGATGGTTTTATGATTGCCATGGATATCTCGTGTCATTCGTTCATCCGCTTGGCAAAAGCTGCTGAGCCGCTGATGACCGATGGAGGCTCAATAATCACAATGAGTTATTATGGCGCTGACAAAGTAGTAAAAAACTACAATCTCATGGGGCCAGTCAAAGCAGCACTTGAAACCTCAGTGCGCTATTTAGCGATGGAACTTGGTAGTAAAAAGATTCGAGTCAACGCCATTTCTCCAGGCCCCATCAACACGCGTGCCGCATCAGGATTGGCAGATTTTGACAATTTGATGGAAAAAGCAGCCCAAGAAGCGCCTTTGCATCAGCTGGTTACTATTGATGCGATTGGTGAGGCCACTGCCTTTCTCATATCCAATCAAGCCCGATACATTACGGGCCAAATCATCTACGTGGATGGCGGTTATAATATTCAGGATTAATTTAAAAGGAGATGCATCATGTCATCGGAACACCCGTATCATCCACAACAGAAGCCACAAAAAGAGAAACACTTTTGGCGCACTCCTCCTGGGGTTATTGCCCTAATAATTATTGTAATTATCGGCTATTATCTCATTACTGAGCATGGGGCTCATATCGCAAGCCTCCTTGGCGCCTCGCCTTTTTTGCTTCTTATTTTACTTTGCCCACTGATGCATTTGTTCATGCATAAAGGACATGGTGGAGGCAAGCATCATCACAAATCAGATGATGAAGAGGATAATAATTCTTCTGAAAACAAGGAGTAACCACGATGGAACATACCTCTTATGCCTATGGCTTCTGGTTATTGGTCATCGTCAATTCGGCGATTTTCATTCTATTTGCGTACAGCTTTACTCAATTTAAAACCGGGCGTGATTGGCGCACATTTGGAACTTTTTCTGCGTTTGTGGTCGCCTATTTTACCGAAATGTACGGCTTTCCTTTAACCATTTATTTACTGTCAGGATGGCTGACTCGACATTACCCTGGAGTTAATTTATACGGCCATGACAGCGGCCATTTACTCCATACTCTTTTTGGTTTAAAAGGGGACCCTCATTTTGATGTACTCCATCTCTTAAGTTTTGTGTTCATCCTGGGTGGTCTGTGGATGATTGCTTCTGCTTGGGGCACCCTTTATCGTGCACAAAAAAACCATCAACTCGCCACAACAGGACTTTATGCCAAAATGCGTCATCCGCAATACGATGGTTTTATTCTGATTATGGTTGGTTTTTTAGTGCAATGGCCAACTATTCTCACCTTAATCATGTTTCCCATCCTGGTTATTATGTATGTGAAACTGGCGCATCAAGAAGAACAGGAAACCTTTAAGGAGTTTGGCGAAGAATACCAACAGTATGCAAAAACAACGCCTGCATTTATTCCCAAGCTATGGGCTTCTCCTAGGGAGAGCTCATGAAATTAGTGGTTTTCACCATGACTTTGTTTCTTTCTTCATTCACCTATGGAAGTACTCATCCAGTTCCAAAAGAAACAAAATCCGATGATGAGCCGCCAAAGATTGGCAACTTTGCATTGCCTTTATCGCAACAACCCGGTCCCTTAGTGAGTTTTGGCGAAAATATTATTGAAAAAAATGAGACCCAACTCTTTCTATTTGCTGATGATTTTGCTGGCGTAGAAAAACATTTTGTCGATGTGATGCCCGGTATTTTGTATGGCATTACTGATGATTTATCGATTTTTATTAATGCACCGATGGCTGCGAGTTATCTGCAAAATGGAAAGAAATCTTCAGGATTTGAAGATGCTTTCGTGCAACTTGAAGATGCTTTCTATACCAAAAAAACGTCTTCTTTTGTAGAGCAAGCAACCCTTGTGATGAATCTTACGCTCCCTACGGGCTCTGCGCAAAAGCAACCGCCAACGGGTTTTGGATCCCCAAGTTTTTTTATAGGGGGTACACTATCTCGTATGTATGCCGATTGGTTTGTATTTGCATCACCTGGGGTAGTATTAACTACAAGGCATAATGACACCAAGTTTGGAAATCAATTTCTTTATCAGGGTGGTTTCGGAAGACACATTATTAACATTAAGGGATGGATGTTTGCATGGATGGTTGAAGGGGATGGACAATATGCACCGCGAAATAAAATCAATGGAGCCATCGATTTTAATTCGGGTGGAAATGTAGTCTATGTGACGCCTTCGCTCTGGGTTTCTTCAAAAAAACTGATTGCTCAATTGGGTGTTGGGCTGCCTGTTACCCAAAATTTATATGGGAATCAAACAAGGAATTCTTATTTATTGGTGGCGAATGTGGGTTGGACTTTATAAAGGATTACTGATGAATCAAACTCTTTTTTCAATGACAGTTTTTGCAATGAGCATTTTGGTGGGTTGTATGCCAAGGCATCTGGAACCTGATGCGAAAAATATTACGATTATCTATGGTCAAAACATGCAAATTGCAAAAAATTGTAAGTTGCTGGGGAAAATATCAGGTAAGGATGTGCATGGTATGAAGCTGCAATTTTCATGGGGATTGGAAAAGAATCTCAAAAAAGATGATGTTAATTTTCTTAAAAATGAGGGGGAAAAATTCAATGCCAATGTCGTTGTGTTTGAAAAACATCAAACCTTGGTTAAACGATACTACACGTTGAGTCCGAATCGGCATACAGACATCGAAATACATTCCATTGAAGGAAGTGCCTATCGATGCCCTTCGCAAACAATGCCTACAATAAAACGATTGAATACTATGAATCGTTCGGTTTATGAAAAGCCCGTTATCATAGAAAACAATTGAACATATTTGCATTAATTGTTCCCAATATTGGATTGGCTAGTAAATGGCGCGGAGCGTTTCTATAAAATTCAGTGGGTTAGTAGAGCAATTCTTCTCCATTTAGTGTAAGCTTATGTTCTTCATGACAAAAGCCCAAGATGAAATGCGACCACATCATTTTTATTCAATTTTATTTTTAATGATCTTGGCTCTGCATACGAGTACTTATGCGGAAACAGTGAATATCTCGCAATCTCCTATTACTGAGGATAGAACTCTCAATGAAACGTTCTCTCTTTTGAATGATCGTGGCGTAGCTTATGCTGTAGGCCATGAGGTACCCCAAAATGACGTGGAAGCCGTGAAGCGATTTCGTCAAGCGGCCGAACATGGATTACCCGTGGCGCAACGCAACCTTGGCATTATGTACGCATTTGGTAAGGGGGTTCCACAAAGTGATATTAAAGCCGCTCAATATTTTCGTAAGGCAGCAGAACAAGGGGATGTCATAGCCCAGCTGAATCTTGGTGTGATGTGTGCTACTGGAAAAGGGGTCGCAAAAAATGAAAGCGAAGCCGTGAAATGGTTTCGTAAAGCCGCGCATCAAGGATTGCCGATTGCGCAACGCAATCTAGGTCTCATGTATGGGACTGGTAAAGGGATAAAGCGAAATTATACTGAAGCTTTTAAGTGGTTTAGCAAAGCCGCTCATCAAGGAGACCCTTTTGCTCAACTGAATCTTGCAGCAATGTATGTTGATGGGAAAGGGGCTCCGCAGAGTGACACGGAAGCCTTCACATGGTTTCATAAGGCAGCAGAACAAGGAGAGAAGATGGCTCAACTGCATCTGGGCCTCATGTATGCAAATGGCAAAGGGGTAGCACGAAATGACATTGAAGCAACCCAATGGCTTGATAAGGCAGCACGACAAGGATTGGCTCTAGCTCAATTCAATTTAGGTACACGGTATGCAGAAGGCTTAGGGATTAAGCAAAATGATGCAGAAGCAGTGAAGTGGTTTGGTAAGGCGGCAGAACAAGGAAATTCTTTGGCTCAGCTCGGCCTTGCGATTATGTTGTCTACTGGACGAGGCATTCAACAAAGCGATGTGGATGCAGTGAAGTGGTTTAACAAAGCCGCGGAACAAGGGGATGCCACCGCACAGTACAATCTTGGTGTTAAATACGTCACTGGCAAAGGTGTTGTCCAAGATGATTCGAAAGCGGTGCAGTATTTTCGTAGAGCAGCAGAACAGGGTTTGCCTGAAGCCCAGTTTGCCCTTGCTGCCGTATACCATGATGGAGTAGGGGTTGAGAAAAATGATGCTGAATCGATGAAGTGGCTTCGAAAAGCAGCTCAGCAAGGAAATGCTAGTGCGCAAATACGCTTAAAAGCTTTGGAGCAAGGCTAAACCGTATTATTTTCTTATCATTTAAGGTGATTGAGATGACAAATAAAATACGTGGAAGAGTGAAATGGTTTAATAAAGAGAAAGGATTTGGATTTATTGCGAGCAGCGGCAAAGATTATTTTGTTCATTTCAGCTCCATTCAAGGGAGTGGCTTTAAAAACCTTTCTGAAGGCGCTCGTGTTTTATTTAAAATTGGCAAAGGCCAAAAAGGTCCGCAGGCTGAAGAAGTTGAGGTTATCTAACGATTCATTTATTTTCTTATCCAAAAATTAATAAACGTTCAAAACAAAGGAGTTGTTTATGAAACGAATGACAGCGGTTGTAACAGGGGGTACAGGTGGGATAGGTTCTGCAATATGTCAACGTCTTGCAGCTGATTACCAAGTCATCGCATGTTATTTTAAAGGCGGCCAACATGACGAGGCAAAGCGATGGCAAGAGAATCAAAAAGCAGCAGGTTTTGATGTTGATGTTCTTTATGGTGATACCACCCAATTTGCTGATTGTGAGAAACTTACCGATTTATTGATGGAACGATACGGGCGGATTGATGTTTTGGTCAATAATGCGGGGATTACTTGCGATACTACTTTAAAGAAAATGACCTCACTACAATGGCAGCAGGTTATTGATGCTAATTTGACTAGTGTCTTTAATATGACGCGCAATGCGTTACCTGCCATGCTGGATCAAGGCTATGGTCGAATTATCAGCATCTCATCAATTAATGGACGCAAGGGACAATTTGGGCAATGCAATTATGCCGCTACCAAGGCCGCCATATTTGGTTTTAGCAAAAGTTTAGCTCAAGAAGTGGCAAGTAAAGGAATTACGGTGAATACCATCTCGCCAGGTTACATTGAAACGCCTATGCTTTCCGCGATGAAAGAAGACATCTTAACGTCTATTATTGCGCACATTCCTGTAGGGCGTTTAGGCAAGCCGCGAGAGATTGCCAATGCCGTGGCTTTTTTGGCTTCTCCTGAGTCTGGATTTATTACCGGCGCTAATCTGGATATTAATGGGGGGCAATACATGTAGATATCCTACCGAAGAGGATGGATTTTATATACTTAGTAGCCCAAACTGTCACACTGGACAGAAGCTCTTTAAAAATTATCATAAACTTCTTTTCGGTGTCTTATAGCAATAAGAACAACAGTATTTGTTTCTGCTTCAATGCGGTAAACAACCTATAGGGGGGTCAGTAAGCAAATTACAGTTTTCGCAGGTGGCATATTATGCGAATAATCAACCCGCCATTATTGTGGGTTAATTTTTCAAATCAACGCTAGCAAATCACAAATCATTTGTAATTATGCTTATGAGGATCAATGGGGCATTTAAACAGAAATTTACGGTTTTGATACAGAAAAAGCTTGCCTGTTCGCAACAGTCCTCAGGTATTCCTAATAAACCTTTCGGTGATATTAATCCTGCCAACAACAGAGATCTATTGTCAGATGTGTTCCTTATGACTAATCAACTATCCAGCACAACAGGATAATTCTTTCACATCCTTATTAAAGGTCTGCGCACAGAGTTTCAGTCCTTCCACCATGGTCAAATATGGAAAGAGCTGATCGGCCAAGTCAGTCACGGTCATGCGATTGCGAATGGCCAACGCCGCGCTTTGAATGACTTCGCCACCTTCGTGCGCCAAAATTTGCGCACCGATTAAGCGACCAGTGGAACGTTCTGCAACGAGCTTGATAAAACCATCGGTTTCAAAATTAGCCAAAGCACGCGGTACATTTTCCATGTCTAAAGCCCGGCTGATGGTATCGATGTTTCGCGCTTTGGCTTGTTCTTCGGTCAATCCAACCGTGACCACCTGCGGATCAGTGAATATCACTGCCGGCATCGTAGACAGATCGAGATAGGCTTCGCCGCCAGTCATATTTATGCCCGCGCGACTACCGGCAGCAGCGGCGACATAAACAAATTGTGGCATATTAGAGCAATCGCCGGCCGCATAAATGCCGGGAACCGTGGTTTCCATGCGTTCATTCACGATAATTGTTCCATTTTTCCCGATGTTAACTCCCACTTTTTCCAGATTTAGTGCATCGATATTGGCGTGACGTCCAGTACTGATCAATAAGCGGTCACAAATTAAAGAATCTGCGTTGGTATCCAGGCTAAATAGATGCCCATCGTGTGATATGCTCACTGCCTGAGTATGGGTCAAAATACGAATCCCTTCTTTCTCAAAGCATTCAGTGAGTTTCTCACCCAGCAGAGGTTCTTCCTGATAGAGCAACGTGTGACGAGCTAGAATCGTGACATCACTACCCAGGCGACGATAAGCCTGGGCGATTTCCAAAGCGACAGCAGAAGAGCCTATAACCACCAGGTGGTCAGGTAATTCCTCAGCAAATAATGCTTCATCTGATGTCCAATAAGGAGTATTTGCCAATCCGTCAATAGGTGGAATCGTCGGTGTTGAGCCAGTCGCTATCAGAATTTTATCGGCACGAATGTCCTGTTCAACGCCATCTGCCCTGGTAATAGTTATGGTATTGGCATCTTTAAATCGTGCATAACCTTTCACCAGTCTCAACGCCGGGTTGGAATCGAGAATATTTTGATACTTGGCTGCGCGAAGCTCTTCAACCCGTGCGGTTTGCTGCTCTGCCAAGAAAGTTCGGCTCAATACCGGGGAATGATTTTTCAGTCCAACGAATGGGTTAACACGTTGTTGCTGAGCCAACTGTGCAGCGCGAATCAATATCTTTGAAGGAACACAGCCAACATTGACGCAGCATCCACCAATCACTTTCGCTCCTTCAATGATAGTGACTATTGCACCACCTTCTGCTGCTTTGATAGCACAGGCAAAGGCAGCTGATCCGCTGCCAATAATAGCTACATGTAGCAGACTTGACTTGTTAGATAACGATGATGAGCAATCAATATTTTCTTTAATTTCAGACATTACGTTTCCTTGTTTATATTGCACAGCCTTTATTGCCACAACGCTTGCTTGCTGGTGAAAAGATATCCCAAATTGATACGGCAACCATCAACACCAGTGCCAAATAAGTGACGTAGGTACTCCACCAGAACTGAAACAGCGGATACAGTGACAATAACAATAAAGTTGGGCCAAGCATACCAAGTGCGCTGCGACGCCATTGTTTGTGACTGAACCAGCCCAGACCGTTGATTGCCAGGGCAATCCAGGCAAACAGGGGTAACAGAGTGTTAATGAACAGACCTTCCCACTGATTTAAAAAGCCCAACCCTACTACAGCACCCAGACTGGCAATGGCCGGAAAGCACATTGCGCAACCCATGGCTGAAATCAGCGCTCCAAGAGAGCTTGCCTTATCGCCTATGCGAGTGAAAAGCTTCAATAGGTTGACCATGTTTTCCCCTTTGTTTTTTTGATATCAGTTGATTAATCAAGTATAGAAGCCGTATCTATGTACGGAGTCAAATGGTATTGTACTTATAAGAAAGATTAATTTGACCAAGGCTGCAGCGAGTCGATGATCGGGCAATGAGTATCATCATTGTTGCTGTGGCATTGCTCCAGAAGTTTCTTAAGTGCTTCCTCAAGACGTCTCAGATCAGTCATTTTTTCCTGGACGGCTATCAGTTTATGCTCAGCTAGTTGATGAACCAGCCTACAAGGTCTGTCATTTAAGTTTAATAGATTGGCTATCTCATCCAGGGTGAAACCTAGCTCTTGCGAGCGCTTGATGAAGCGAATGCGATTCACTATATCCTTTGGATAATGCCGATATCCAATCTCTGGCTTGGATGGTTGTTTGATTAATCCTCTACGCTCATAAAAACGAATGGTTTCAACATTAATATCGAGTTCTTTGGCTACTTTGCTGATAGTTCTTGTCATTGCTCTATATCCCCCCTTGTTGCTTCAATTTATTTATATAGGGTTTGTTTCTAGATCCTGATCGACGGTATATTTCTTCTCGTCATAGAGATTTACAACCAGGATCAACTTCTTTATGGAGAGCTTTCGGTTTACCACTTTTATACGTACGGGCACGAGTCACCTGAGAAAACTAGAGTTGTCACACGCATATCGCAATGCCAGTTACAGTCCAAGGTGTTCCATAAAAATCCATGTCAAATATCCTCAAAATGATAAGTTCCATAAATTTGGATGTGCCTAAACATGGAGAGCATCCAAAACCGGGGGGTCTCCGGCTTAGCGAAGAAGTTCACGTAATTTGATGGGAATATCCATACTGTCATGAAGAATTGCAAGCACTTGAATTTTTTCATAGCAATCACTGGAAGCGATTTTTAAAAAGACGTAATGACGTTCATAATGGAAAAATTTTACTTGAGGATAAATCCTGTTAGGCAATTCTCTGAGTAAAGTAAAATCTTGTGCGACTATAGATAATCTATCATGTAGCCCATCAATATAAACGTCAGCTTGTTCTTCTCCCCAATGTTGGCAAGTATATATCCAGATATTTGTTTGCTGCTCAATTGCTTCTGGATGGAAACTATAGAGTGACTTTTTAGTCAAGATTGTTCCTTCATTTTGCTTCTCGCTCTTGATTTAACATCAGTTGCTGAGATAGAAACAAATAGATTATTAGGAGTATCAACCAAGGGTTTTAAGTAATTTGATAGTAATTGTATGCCTTGTTCTTGATGTCTAATATCTTCACGAATCAGGTCACGTAGGTAATCGCTTGCACTTGAGTACCTACCTTCCTCCACTTGTTCTGTTATCCACGATCTTAATTGATCAGGTAATGATACATTTAAAGTAGCCATGCTTATCCTGTATAAACAATATATAACTTAATATTAGCAGTAATTGCCAATAAATGCACCGAGAATCTTTTCCACAAAAATATCTTCCAATACAAAACCGGAGGCTAATGTCTCGCATTTGATCTAAAATTGCTGCAATTAGGGGTTAATTCCATATAGCGCTGGTTTATCAGCATGACTCTCTATAACCCTTATGCAGTAAGGCTTGTAGAGCCAGCATTGATGGTTTCATCGTCCAACAGTAATTTCGCAACCTCATGAATATTAATAAGTTTTTCTGATTTGCAAAATGTAAATGTCCCAAGCATATTAAAATGTTGCCAAGCAACCGGTGATAATCGTTTAATTTCATTGCATTGATTATTAATTTCTAACATTTTGTCAGTTTTTCCTAACAATTGCTTGCCACTGATTTTGAGTATGGCTGAACGTAACTGATGAAATGCTTCACCCCTATTTAATGCACGGTGAACACAACGTCTCATTTCAACATCATCAATATATTTAAGCATATAAATGCTCATAATAATCTTATCAAACTCGATTAGTGCCTTTAAGGTAGAGTTTGTTTTGGTATAAGAGGATAGTTTTCTTATCACCGTACTTTGTGAGGTTTCTTTCATTGCAATGGATGCGATAATTCTTAAGATATTATCCCATTCATCAATAATTAATTGTTGGCTTATTTTTTTAGAGGGTTTTATTAAAAATTACTGTATTCGCTTGGCTTTTTAAAGGCAACAAGATTTTTGTCAGCTTTTCTGTTTATTTTGGTGAACCTCGGCATAAAATCATATCCAAACAAATACAGCAGTGCGAAATTAACTCGATTAATGCTATGCATGTCTCCAGATACGGCTGTAATCTTTAGATCGCTGATATTGTTATAAACAATATCTAGAACATGATGACTTTCATGCTCATTTGCACCAATTACCTTAGTATTAACAGGTAGATGATTAGCAATTAAACTATAAGAAACAACACCCTTTCCATAACCGAAATATTTTGTTGAGTACCTTGCCATAATGGTTTGATATTTTGTTTCTAATTTTTGTCCATCAAGACTTGCATGTATTCCATAGTCAGATAAATTGTAATATTCAAATATAGGTAGTTTCGCAATGTGATTAATAATTTGATCGCCAGCATCAACCAGCGAATCAAGCCGAATAAAAGTACCTTCAACATTATTTAAATCTTGAATACTTACATCAGAAGACTCAGCCAATCGCTTCTTCCCAATAGAGGCTCCTTGCGCTATAAGGTAGGCTTTGGCATGTTCAGGTTTTACCAATGTCTTAGTTCCTTTATTTAAAATGTGGCTAAAGCTATCAAAAAAACCTGTTGCTTGGGCTGTAAACTCAATGCCACTGGCAAGACTAACTGTTTCAAGTTTTTTATAAAAAGGGTTATTAGCGAGATCTTCTTTCTTTTTATAAGGTAGTCGCCAGATTAACTTATCCTCATCGACTTTAATGTTTTTATTCTGCTTTGAAACAATTCGGTGATTGACTCGCTTATATAGTCCGTCAATCTCTTTCTCCATAGCTTTAAGCAACTCAGCTATAGGCTTTAGAATTAGGCAATCCGATAAATTATCAAGTATTTTTGTTTTGTTCTTTAACCATGAATCCTTAGAAATTAACTCATCTTCCAATCGACGATAATTCACTGTGTCTGAAATAAACAGACTTCCAGAGTTTAGCTCTTTAGTAATTTGCTTGTACAGCATTACCTCATAACGTTTGATATCAACAAACTTAATTTTCTTTAATCCCTTGCCAGAAGATCGAACTGGTTTCTTATAAATTAAAAATTTTGTCATCCCTGATGGGACAAATGCGATGGGGACTCCAAGTGCCGGTGTATCCTCTACTTTGTCTTTACTATTTATTAGTTGCTTCATGAACTCAATTGCGTTACCTAAATCTGCATGTTGCTCAGAATTGAAGTCCAAAGCTGTAAAAATAGAGCTCAAATTTGTTTTAATAGCTCCAAATTCATTGTCGTAATAGCCCATGTATAGTCTCGTTCATCAATCGATGGATTTGCTAATTTTTCTGCAAATAAACTAAAATTCTTCTGCTCAATAATCTCATAGCAATTAGGCCTGATATAGTCAGGAACAATGTCATGATTGGCAATAATTTTTAGAATTTTACTTGCTGTTTTTCGAGCAGGATCTATTCCAAGCTTTGCTTCCAATACACCGGCTTATGCATGAGTTTTGGCAGAATCTTCATAAGTACCCATTTTGTGAATAAAAAATGAAGTCAGGTGATCGTTTAACTTAACAAAACGCTGCCAAACAAAGCAGATCAAATATAGTCGTGCCTTTTTTCTGTTTATTTTTTGAAGTATGTTGATGTCATAGAACTCAGCAAGCCCTGTATAATATTGAATATTCTGCCGTGAGATACTCAATAGGGGTATCACCATTTTTGCTTTATTGAATAAGGCGAGAATTTTTCTTTGTTTGGAGAGTTCTTTCTGCATTTCTTTAGTATTAAAATTTTTCGGATCTTTTTTCAACAAGGTTAAATTGTGAAATAGATCTTCCTTTGCCAATAAGCTATCAAGGTTAGCTTTTTCGATTTTATTTAATAGACGTTCTAATTTTAAAGTTAGTCTGTTTTCTTCACGACTAATAGCTTTTGAAACAATGCCCTGTAGGGTTGAATATTTAGGACGAATGATTTTATGTTGCTCACAAAACTCCAGGAGTTCATCGAAAATAAATTTTGGCTGCAAATCACGGGTGGTTAGCCTTTTGGCATAACGGTTAAAATTAGCAATAAATTCAGCATTTGAACGTTTGTACTTATAAATATCACAAATCATTTTTTGGGCGGCGTAATGTTTATTAATATCAATGTCTTTTTTGGGGAAGTTAGTCTCTGGAAAATGTTGATTGATAATATATAGCGTATCGTCTTTTACTTGCTGAAAGGTAAATTTATAAAAATTTCTAGTTGCCCTAAAATATCCTACTTGCAGAAGGTAATTGATTTTATTGTTTACAACAGTCTGTTTATTTAGATAAGCCTCATCCTCGGGCGTTATTTCAAATAATAATTGACGGTCTTCTTCATCAATTTTAGGCACATCGTAAAGTGAACTTATCTCTTCTTGAGATAAGATGGAAAGATGATCACTAATAGCCACAGGATTATTCCAAATTGAACTCAGTGAGTTTTTTTGGTCAGAGGAAGGAGTTAAAAAAAACGCTGCGGCCTGTTGTAAAAGCTGAAAAAACTTTACTCAAATAACTTATCATGATCTAATTTACTTTATTTTCAATACGTTATTTAAATTATGCTAGGTCAGCCAAAAGATATGAGCAAGGACGCTGACTATTTACTAATAGATAAATTAATCCCAGCAAATCATTTGTTAAGAAAAATAAATCACTGGTTTAATTTATCAATTGTTAATCAATTAACAGAAATGTATTATTGTCCCAATAATGGCAGACCCTCAATTCCACCTGAGCTGTATTTTAGAATAATGTTATTAGGAGCATTATTTGGTATCCACTCAACAAGGCGCCTTATTCAGGAAATCCAGTATAATATTGCCTATCGTTGGTTTTGTGGCTTAAGTTTAACGTCATCGATCCCTCATCATGCAAGCCTAAGTCGAATTAAAAAACGTTATCCTAGCGAAGTCTTTGAGCAACTCTTTATTGCCATTCTAGAACAATGTGTCAGTGCAGGCTTCCTTAATAAAAAAGACATTACTACGATGACTGATAGTTTGTTATTCAATGCCAATGCCTCATTAAACTCCATGCAACGAATAGACGAAACGGAAAGAAAGACTGAGATGTTAACTTATAAGCGGTTAGAAAAACGTAAATTGTTAAATAAAACCCACAGAAGCATTACCGATCCTGATGCCACACTTGCGTTTAAGCAAGGTACATCCCGAACTTTAAAATATAAAGCGCATGTGACGATAGAAAAAGAAAGTCGTCTCATTATTGCGATTAAAATCACAACAGGGGCTACTCATGATTCACAACCTTACTTAGAACAGCTTAATTATATTGAAAATCATTTAGGATTTAATATCAAAGAAACAGTGGCTGACAGAGCTTATGGGGTTGGACATATTATTTCAACATTACATACTTCAGGTATTGCCACAACGATTCCTTTATTTAGTACTCGTAGTGGTACGTCTGGACAGATTCCTGGGTTTTATTATGATACAGGAAAAGATTGCTATATTGGTCCAGCTAATTGTGAACTTAAACGTGCAAAAGCACTTTGTAATGATACAGCTACTTACCATTCGAAAGTGAACGATTGTTACAACTGCTCTTTTTCAAAAGAGTGTCAGGCCGCCAAAAAGAACAATGGTAAATTTCGCGTTATTACCAGGCATATTCATTCCGAATTATTTCAACAAGTTATTACAGCAATGAGCACTCAACCATTTAAACAAACATTAAGTGAACGCTTATGGAAAGTTGAAGGGATTATGAATGAGTTAAAACATTATCATGGCTTAGGAAAAGCACGTTATCGCGGTTTAGTTAATGTGCAGATTCAGTCGTATCTGGCAGCAATCGCTATCAACATCAAACGATTTGTCTTTTTCCTTTGCTTATTTTTTTTCAGCAAATTAATGGTCAAGAGAAAACCAGCTTTTACAACAGGCCGGCTGGTTAATATTAACTAAGCGATAATTTTACTAGTAACCAGAAAACAAAGGCTTTATAGTTAACAAAATTGGTTAATTCTATCAAAGTTAAAATAACTTATAAAGAGCTAATAAAATGAACGATGGATTAAAGTATGGATATGCCAGAGTATCAACTAAAGAGCAAAATTTAGATTTACAGGTTGACGCACTGACAAAAGCAGGTTGCCATAAAATATTTAGAGAGGTTGCAAAAGGAGCTAAAACCGACCGCCCTAAATTAAATGAATTGCTATCAGTGTTAAAATCAGGTGACACTTTAATCATATGGAAACTGGATCGGATGGGTCGGTCATTGCAGCATCTGATTACCACGTTTAATGAGTTAATAAAAAAAGGAATTGGGATTATTAGCATCCAAGACCCTATTGATGGGTGTTTTTACAGGAACGGGGCAAATGCGACCAAGACCACCTGTTTCTGTCATCAATTTAACCATTTCAAACTAAATCTAAAAATTTATCTACTGAACAACTTCACTGGTTCACGCCTATCATAAAGAGCCTTAAATATACTAATGACTATGCCGATTTAAAATTAATTACATCTTCTAATGAATAATCTGGGTCAATAGCACTTAACAAATTGCTGAGATCGTAAGTCCCGTGTAAGTTGGGGGTCCGGGTGAGTAAAACAGCCAGATCATTCCATTTGAATATTCGGTAATGAAGATCATAATATTTTTGAAGGCACAAAATTTAATGAGTTTTGGAAGTAATTTTGATTGGGTACTTAAGAGGATGATAGTCGGACAATTCAATATCATGTTAGAATGTCAGACCTAAGAATTGATTTATAAAAATGCTGTCATTTTCTGAGCGGCATCTTTAATAAAGTCATCTGCGTCGATTTTTTCATTTCCAGCTATAATATGATTCTCATTATCAAAAGTCATGCTCAATTTTCCAGATGGAAATAATCCTTCAGGAATACCAGCTTCGTTTGCTGCTTGTTTTAATAAACCTTCAGGATGATC
The DNA here is from genome assembly GCF_000953135.1 of Legionella fallonii LLAP-10. NCBI lineage: Bacteria > Pseudomonadati > Pseudomonadota > Gammaproteobacteria > Legionellales > Legionellaceae > Legionella > Legionella fallonii. The sequence goes on from NZ_LN614828.1 coordinate 71,952, forward strand.
TTCTAATCTTAAACAAAGAGTATCCTCTGCATCAATGAGTAAAGAGTCTAGGATATTCATAAATTTTAATGACCAGGTAGGATTTTCTGTTTCCAGTTTCTCAAGATAGCCTCGTCTATCCATCGCTTCCATTGAAGCCATAAAAGAAGGTAAACCCGATTTACTAGCTATTAGCGCTTTAGGGTTTAGTTCACCCGTTAGAATCTGATTCCAATATAATGACGCTGCATTACGCTGCTCTCCAGTAATCTTCATAATAACACCTCTCTAACATTATTAATAATTCATCCGTTCCACCTAGCCAAAGGCTAGTCCATAATAATCCTTTAAAGAGGTGTAATAATACCACAATTGTGATCTTTTTATAATCAGAAACTAATAGCAGGATGGGATTCGAATAAATAATCCTATGAAACTAATCGTATAATAATCATTATGCGATTAGTTACCCTTCGACTCATCGCATAATTGGTTTTATTGTGGTAGATTATCGTATTAAAATCTAATCGCATAATTATTAATGAGCAAAAACACGTATATTGAAAATTACATCGCTTATCAAAAATCGACTGATAAATCACCAGCAACGTTGGCGAGTTATCGTAGCGACCTAATCCAATTTGCTATTTGGTTTGAATCAATCAATGGTGTCGAAATGAAATTGATTAACATTACGCCAACTGATGCACGCCAATACAAGCAACATTTGATTGATTCAAATCTCAGGCCGCCAACTATTAATCGACGGTTGTTATCACTGAAATATTTTTTGGGGTGGGGATGGGAAACAAAGAAAATAAAATATCGATTCCCACTGCCAAAGACAGTGAAACAATCACAGTCGATGCCTAAGTGGCTAACCCGTTCCCAGCAAAATCAATTACTTCGTCACGTAGAGCAGTATGGCAACAAAAGAGATGCTGCCATTGTGAAAATATTGTTGAATACAGGCTTACGTGTCAGTGAATTGTGCGACATGCAATGGGCGCATATCACCATGAGTGAGCGTAAAGGCAGGTTGCAGGTTAATGCTGGCAAAGGATGCAAGTATCGTGAGATCCCATTAAATAAGGATGTACGCCTTGCTTTATATAATTTGGATTATACAATACATGCTGGCAGTGACGCCTTTGTTTTTAAAGGTCAACGTGGCGCGCTTAGTCCACGAGGTGTGCAGTTGATGCTAAATCGGCTACGTATTCCTGATGAGCTTGGTGTTATCTCGCCCCATCACTTTAGACACACGTTTTGTAAAAATTTGGTTGATGCAGGGATCAGTTTGGAAAAAGTGGCTATGTTGGCTGGGCATGAACGATTAGATACAACAAAATTATACTGTCAACCGTCATTTGCTGATCTAAGCGACGCTGTTGAAAAAATCGGAGAACTTGATTAATGCGTTTGATGGATGTACTGCCCAGCAAAGAGGCCAAGCGTTTTAGCCAACCGCCAACGTTTAATGGTGATGACCGAAAAAATCATTTCAAGGTAGACGAGCCTCTTCGCGAATCCATTGATAATGCCAAGCAAACCGATAGCCAAATTGGCCTATTGCTTCAGTACGGCTATTTTAAAGCCAGCGGAAAATTTTTCACAAGTAAGTCATTTAAATCGAGTGATATCAAATTTGTATCAAAAATACTCGGTGTAGCGCCTCCAACGGATTTTCTAGAAAAATACACTGATCGTATGCACCAAAAGCATCGATTATTAATTCTTGATATTTCCGGACATGTTGACTTTGGAAGTGCTATTCAATTTTTTGAGGAATCAGTAGCCGATATGGTTGATAAGCAAATGCACCCACGTAAAATGTTTTATGTGCTTGTTGAGCAACTGCGTCAGAAAAAAATTGAACTGCCAAGCTATGACCGGATTACCAGGACAATCACAGATAAATTTCATGACTTTGAAAAAAATATCATACAAACGATGGCAGATCTGATCTCGCCGGCACAAGTAGAAGCATTAGAGCAACTGACGATGACCACTGACAATCATTATGATAGATCGTTGCTGACTCGGTTAAAAGTTATCACTCAATCCTTGAGGCCTGCCAAAATAAAAAGCGGTATACGTAGTTTTCTTATCATCAAAAAGCTTCACGAAGAAATAATCCCTATTATTGAAAAATTGACTTTATCAACAGAGGCAACCAAATATTACGCACAGTGGGTAATCAAGGCTAAAACCACACAGATTGCAGAGATGACCGAGTCCCATAAGCGACATTTATACTTAATGTCTTTCATTGACCACAGCTATAAAATTTGGCAAGACACGTTGGTTGATATGCTGTTAAAAAGCGTTCAGCAACAATTAAATAAAGCTGAACGCATTGTCGGTAAGATGTTAATCGATCGCATGCCAGAAAAAAATCGACTGACCGCCTCTATTCTATCTGGGCTTGATGACTCACAAGGCACCGTTAATGCCGTTCGAGTCGTTGTGCACGATCCTGCATTGAGTAATGATGACAAAATTTTAAAACTATACCAGATCGTTCCCAGTCAGGAAAAAGATGCGCCCTTGAGCAAAACAGACGAAGATTCAGAGAAGCTAAAACGCCAACTCGAAGCAGAAAAAACGCAGAACGACGAATTTGATGTGTTGAGTAGTTTGTCCAGAAAACTGCAAAATCGCGTGTCTGATATTGTGAAACACTTGAAATTTGAAGCGTGCAAAGGCGCAGAAGACCTTTACTCTGCTATCGAGCACTACCAATCAGCGAAAAAAATCACATCAACGGCACCCGACTCATTTTTAAGTGATCTTGAGTACACCGCGATTCATCGAGATGAAAAATTCAATGTGTCACTTTATAAAGCTGTACTTTTTTGCAAAATTGCTGCTGCAATTAAATGCGGCCAAATCAGTCTGGTTTATTCTTATCGATACCTTTCAATTGATTCTTATTTGATCTCAGAGAGATACTGGAAAGAGCATAAAGCGCACTTGTTAGAGAAGCTTGGATTGGAACAATTTAGCGACATTGAGGCAATGTTGCCCGCATTTCGTGGTATTTTAGACAAGCAATTTATAGATGTAAATCAGGGTATTCTCAATGGCGCGAACAAATACATTACCATTCAGAAGGACGGTAGCTTTTCTGTCCATACACCCGCAGTTGAAAAGCCAGACTATGATTCCATTTCACTGATTATTGGTAACGACAGATATATTCCAATTTTACAAATGATGGCTGAAATGAATACGTTGACAACATTTACATCTAATTTCAAGCACCATAAAATTAAGGGTGCGGCGGGTGCGCCAAATAACGAAATTTTTTATGCTGGTCTGTTTGGTTTGGCGAGCAATATAGGCTTGCATAAATTGGCTAACACCGCAGTTGGAATTAACTACAACACGTTGTCAAACACGGTGAATTGGTATTTTTCATTAGAAAATTTACATGCTGTAAACCAGTCCCTGACTGATCTGATGGGTAAGCTGTGGTTGCCTGAAAAATTTAAACGCGAAAAACATCTACTGCACACCTCCAGCGATGGGAAAAAACAATGTGTGTCGGCTGAGTCATTAAATGCTAACGAATCGTTCAAATATTTTGGTAATGGCAAAGGTTCGAGTGTTTATCGATTTATCGATGAACGCGGGATTTTATTCTATTCTACTGTATTCAGTAGCTCAGAACGGGATGCGGCTTACGTCATTGACGGACTGCTCCACAACGATGCGGTTGCTAGCAATATACATTCAACGGATACACATGGTTATACCGAAATGGTTTTTGCTGTATCCCATTTAATTGGTGTGACGTTTGCTCCGCGAATAAAAGATCCCTCCGCGCAAATTTTAGTTAGTTTCAGCAAAATAAAATCCGAGTTAACCACTAAAGGCTATCCAATTAAACCAACTTATTATGTCAACGAACACCGGATCAGACGTAATTGGGACAATATATTGCGTCTGATTGCCACGATAAAACTTCGTGAGCACCGTGCGTCGACGATACTGAAACGATTAGGTGAGTATTCCAATCAACACCCACTACAAGAGGCATTAAAAGAATTTGGCCGGGTCATCAAGTCAATTTTTATGCTGAAATATTTTGATGACGTAGAATTACGGCAGACAATCGAAAAACAACTAAACAAGGGTGAGCTGGCCAATAAATTTTCCGGAGCAATCTCATTTGCAGATCAAAATATACTGGAGGCGCACAGTGAGGATCAAGAGATTTCAGTAATGTGCAGAACAATTATCCAAAATATCATTATTCTGTGGAATTACATTGAATTAACCAAAATCATTATGAGATCAGATGTCGATGAACGAGCTTTATTGCTTGAAAATATTCTCAGCGCATCGATATTAACCTGGCGACATGTCAACTTGCACGGGACTTACGATTTCAGTAATTTGTTAAGTGCTAACGACCCTGATTATTCATTGGATGATGTAATTAATTTTAAATCGGCATAGTCATTGGCATATTTAAGGCTCTTTATGACAGGCGCATATGACCAAGTTATGCGATTAGATTGCAATGAAGGCTATAGTGGCTAATCCCTTATGTAGCATAGGGTTTTAGTTTGTTTTTGGGTGTTAGCTAGTAAAATTTTTCAGTAGATAAAATTTTAGATTTAGTCTGAAATGGTTAAATTAATGACAGAAATAGGTGGTCTTGGTCGCATTTGCCCCGTTCCTGTAATAACACCCAATTATCAATCGCTTCCATGAACGCATTTTTTAACTGATTAGCCACGGTTGCCTGAAAAGTAATTACCGTCTGCGTATTAATTATTTCTCCAAAAAACAATTCATTGAGATCGTCAAATACCACATGTCCAATGTAGCCTTTATACTGCAACATAACGACCTCCTGACTCATGTAACAAGCGTCCTATTTACACCCTTTAATCACTTAATCAACAGGTCACTTTCGGCCAAATGACTCTTTTTCATATAGCTTTTATGAGAATTCAGCAATCGTAAACCATTTGCCACCACAATTAAACTAGCACCCATATCAGCAAATACAGCCATCCACAAGGTAGCTAATCCACTAAGAGCTAAAATAAAGAACACCAATTTAATAATCAGGGATAGGCTGATGTTTTGCTGTAGAATACGAGACGTTTTACGACTTAAGTGAATGTATAAAGGCAGCATCGCCAGATTATCATTCATTAAAGCGACATCGGCTGTTTCTAAAGCAGTATCAGTGCCTTTTCCCATAGCAAAACTTATAGTAGCTGCAGCCAAGGCTGGGGCATCATTAATTCCATCACCGACCATCCCTACTGCTTTATATTCCTTCAGAAGAAGACCAATAGCCTTCATTTTGTCTGTAGGTAATACATTCGCTTGTACTTCATCAATTCCTACAAGCGTTGCAATAGCACGAGCGGTAATGGCATTATCTCCGGTGAGCATCGCAGTTTTTATGCCTTGTTGATGCAAGGCTTCAATAGCCTTCTGACTGGTAGGACGAAGTGTATCTGCTACAGCAAAAATCGCTAAAACCTGAGTCTTATTGCTTAAGATCACGGTTGTTTTCCCTTCTTCTTCCAATCGTTCGAGCGCTTGTTCAACTCCCAAACTACAGACCTCATTATCCTCTGCTAATTGATGATTACCTACATAATAAAGTTCTTGGTCAACCAGGCCTTTAACACCACGTCCTGGCAATGCGCTAAATTGATCGATAAAGAGCATCTCTGCATCAGGTTGCTCTTGATGCCAATAGGCCACCAATGCGTTGGCCACGGGGTGTTCTGAGTGAGAGTCAAGACTTGCGGCCAATAGTAATAACTCGTTCTTTGTATGGTTTTTATCATAAGCAATAAAATCGGTAACTACCGGTTTTCCTTCAGTTAATGTGCCTGTTTTATCCAGGGCAATTAATTTTAAGCGATATCCATTTTCTAAATAACTTCCCCCTTTAATGAGTATCCCGCTCTTTGCTGCAGCGGCTAAACCACTGACCACTGTAACAGGTGTCGAGATAACTAAAGCACAAGGACACGCAATGACCAGTAAGGTTAATGCTTTATAGATCCAATCATAAAAGGGATAGCCAAATACCAAGGGTGGGATGAGGGCGATTAGAACGGCAATGAGGACCATTATTGGGGTATAGTATCTCGCAAATTGATCGACAAATCGCTGAGTTGGCGCACGCTCACTTTGTGCTTGTTCAATCGCTTTGCCAATTTTTGCGAGTAGGGTATCCCCTGAAGCATTACTCACTTTGACCTCAAACGAACCATGTTCATTGAGTGTTCCAGCATATACACTATCCCCTACTCGTTTACTCACCGGCATTGATTCTCCAGTAATAGGCGCTTGATTCACCGTACTTTGACCTGAAATCAAATGACCATCGAGAGGAATACGCTCACCGGGTTTTACTCTAAATACGGCACCAGGTTGTACTTCCGTGACGAGAAGTGTTTGCCATTGACCGTTCTCCATTTTAACAAGAGCGACCTCGGGGGCAATTTCCATTAAACTTCGAATTGCCTGACGTGCCTTATCTAAGGAATAACGCTCAATACGTTCAGCCAGTGCAAATAAAACGGTCACCATTGCCGCTTCTGGCCAGGCACCAATAAAAACAGCACCCGTTATGGCAATTAACATTAAGCTGTTAATGTTCATCGCTTTCGTGCGTAAAGCAATCCACCCTTTTTTAATGGTTGCAGGACCACTTAACGTTATAGCGAATAAGGCAGGAACAATGACCCAAATGGATTGTTCTGATGCAAAATAATACGCAGCTAACTCTGAAAAAAGTGCAAATAATCCAGCAATGCCAATGGCACCCCAAGACGCATCAATACCAAAACGCTTGCCCTTTTGGTCTGACACATTGCTACTTTTAGGACGAACGCTCATACCCAGGCTTTCAATTTTTTGCTGAATGGGCTCAATAGTGGGTAAACAATGGTGTACGGTTACTTCTTCCGCGATGAAATTAAAATCTAATTGTTTTATTTCAGGTATAGTTTGTAATTGCTTTCTGATTAATTGTTCCTCAGAAGGACAATCAAGTCCTGCAACAAAAAAGGTCGTTAATGTTAAAGGTGTGGTCATAGTTAACACTCCCAAATAGGCCTTGTTACACCAGTTAAGATATCCAACACCCTGTTTTCAAAGACGTGTTCCATTAGAACAATCCTATTCACTGTCCGTCTCTTCGGTAAAGTGCTTCAGCATGTCATCTAAAATACAGCGTACATGCGCATCATAAATACTGTAATAAATGTGTTTACCTTCTCGGTTAGCAACGAGCAGTCGAGCCGAACGAAGTAAACTCAAATGATGACTGGTTAGTGGTACCGATAATTGTAATTGTTGTGCCAGTTCAGAAACAGACTGAGCACCGTCTAAACAAGTCACCAAAAGTCTTAAGCGATTAGGTTCACCCATTAAATGTAAAATATCGCTTAGCGTTACAATTTGATCGTGAGTTAGCATAATGACTTAAACAGTTAAACAAGTATTTAACTATTACTATAGCTAAATACCGTGTTTTGTCAAATTCACTCTGGCTTTTTTTGTGGACTGAGTTGCCCTTTTTTACGGCGGTCATGAAACATGAAATATAGTCCTGGTAAAACCAACAGGGTCAAGAAAGTGGATGAAATAATCCCGCCAATAACTACTGTTGCCAAAGGGCGTTGCACCTCAGAACCGGTACCTGTTGCAAGTGCCATAGGCACAAAACCCAAGGAGGCGACTAACGCGGTCATCAATACTGGGCGAAGTCTTGCTAGTGAGCCTTGCAATACCGCATCTTTTAAATAAAACTTGTTCTGTTCTCTTAGCTTTTTGATAAAGGTAATCATCACCAGTCCATTTAATACAGCAACACCCGATAATGCAATAAATCCAACACCTGCTGAAATGGACAAAGGGATACCTCTTAACCATAAGGCAAAGATACCCCCCGTTAATGCCAGGGGGATCCCAGAGAACACCAACAGCGCATCCTTTACACTGCCAAAGCTCATAAACAGCAACAAGAAAATGGTCACCAAGGTGATGGGAATAACAATTTGTAGCCGAGAAGAGGCCGATTGCAACTGCTCAAACTGACCACCCCAAGTAATCCAATAGCCACTAGGTATTTTAACATTTTGTTCAATACGTTGTTTTGCATCCAATACAAAGGAGCTGAGATCCCGACCTCGAACATTCGCACTAACAACCACTCGACGCTTGCCTATTTCCCGGCTAATTTGATTTGGACTTTCGCTGCGCGTCAGTTTTGCAACCTCACTCAATGGAATAAAATGACGCATACCGTCTTTAGATAGGGGTAATGGAATAAAAACCTGTTTTAGCACGTCCGGGTCAAGCCGCAATGATTCCGGTAAGCGAACCACTAAGTCAAAGCGCTTATCCCCTTCAAAGAGTTCCCCACCTTTTTTACCACCGGTAGCGATGACAACCGCGTCTTGGACGGTACCAATTTGTAAGCCATAGCGTGCCAGTGCATCTCGATTAATGTCCACTGTCAGCAAAGGAAGGCCGCTGACTTGCTCCACCTTCACATCCGCAGCGCCCGGTGTTTTTTCAAGTTGGGCATCAATTTTTTCAGCAATTTTTAATAGAGTATTCATGTCATCGCCAAACACTTTCACAGCCACATCGCTTCGAACACCAGAAATTAATTCGTTAAACCGCATTTGAATGGGTTGGGTAAATTCATAGTTATTCCCTGGGATTTTTTTTATGGCCTCTTCAATTTCTTGCACCAACTCTTGTTTGGTTTTTTTAGGATTTGGCCACTCGTCACGTGGCTTTAGCATGATAAAGGTATCTGCCGCATTAGGCGGCATAGGGTCTGTTGCCACTTCGGCAGTCCCAATCTTAGCAAACACGCTGTTAACCTCAGGAAATTGCTTTACCCTTTTTTCCACCATATCCTGCATGGCAATGGATTGGGTGAGACTGGTTCCCGGTATGCGCATGACCTGCATGGCAATGTCTCCTTCATCAAGGCTTGGAATAAATTCGCCACCCAGACGAAAAGCAATAATAAGGCTTACAACCACTAAAACACCAGCACTGCTAACCACCCAAATTCGCGCATGAAAGCACCGCCTTAGGGCGCGCTCATAGCCTTGGGAAATATAATGGACTAACCAGTTTTGCTTTTCCTGAACGCGTCCGCGCAAGAAAATAGCAATAGCCGCCGGGATAAAGGTTAAGGCAAAAAGCATGGAGGCCATCAGCGCAATAATCACCGTTTCAGCCATGGGCAAAAACATTTTCCCTTCAACGCCTGTGAGTGTGAGGATAGGCAAGTACACGACCGTGATAATGAACACCCCAAAAATACTAGGACGAATGACTTCAGTGGTTGCATAGGCAATGACTTTTAATCGTTCTTCAAGGGTCAAAAGCCGCTTTAGTTCGTGCTGTTTTTCTCCTAAATATTTGATGCAATTTTCAACAATAATCACCGCGCCATCAACAATCAAGCCAAAATCAAGAGCCCCTAAGCTCATGAGGTTTGCGCTGATTTTATTCGTCACCATACCTGAAATGGTCAGCAACATGGACAGAGGGATAACCATCGCAGTAATAAGGGCGGCGCGAATATTGCCTAAAAACACAAAGAGAATGATGCAAACTAATAAAGCCCCTTCAAGGAGATTTTTTTTCACGGTATTAATGGTCGCATTAACCAACAATGTACGGTTATAAACGGTCACTGCTTCAACGCCATCTGGAAGTGATTTATTGATTTCTTTCATTTTGGTAGCCACCCGCTCTGAAACAGTGCGGCTGTTTTCTCCCAACAGCATAAATACTGTTCCTAACACCACTTCCTTGCCATTTTCTGTGGCAGCTCCTGTACGTAGCTCCTTGCCCAGCGCTACATCGGCCACATCACGAATACGTACTGGCGTTCCTTCAAAGCTTGCCACCACAATATTGTCAATATCAGGAATATTTTGTACTTGCCCTGGAACTCGGATAAGACTTTGCTCTCCATTACGCTCAATGTATCCCGCGCCTACATTCGCATTATTGCGCTGAAGTGCTTCAACCACATCGGTTAGACTTAAGTTGTAACGCACTAATTTTGCAGGATCGGGCGTAATATGAAATTGTTTTTCATACCCCCCGATCGTATTAACCTCGGCAACGCCCTCTACGTTGCGCAACTGAGGCTTAATAATCCAATCTTGAATCGTGCGCAGTTCTGTTGGATTGTATTGTTGTTTCTCTGGAAGGTTGGGTTTGTTGGTTACCGTGTACATAAAAATTTCTCCAAGTCCTGTGGAGATGGGGCCTAAGGAGGTTTCAACTTCGGGTGGTAATTTATTCTTTACTTCCTGCAAGCGCTCATTGATTAATTGACGCGCAAAATAGATGTCTGTTCCATCTTTAAAAATCACCGTGATTTGGGATAGACCATAACGAGAAAGAGAGCGGGTATAATCTAAATGAGGCAACCCACTCATCGCTAATTCAATAGGAAAAGTAATGCGTTGCTCGACCTCGAAGGGCGAGTAGCCTGAGGCTTGGGTATTAATTTGCACCTGCACATTGGTAATATCAGGAACCGCATCAATGGGAAGCCTTTGAAAGTTATAGACGCCAAAGAGTGCTATAACCAATGTAAACAACAGGATAAACCAACGGTGTCTTAGTGAAAATCGGATGATTTTTTCGAGCATCTTTTATCCTTAGTCGTCATGGCTTGCGCCTTCCTTGCCAAGCTCCGCTTTAATATAAAAACTGTTTTGAGTGACATACTTCTGCCCTGCATCCAGTCCTGACAGGATTTCAATCCATTGCGAATCTTTTTGCCCAAGAACCACAGGCGTTGCTTCAAAATAATCACCTTGTTGTACATAGACTACATCTTGGTCACCAATACGCTGAATCGCTGAAAGAAGTACGGCGACTGGTACTGTCTTTTCTTTAATTATAATTTCCCCATTAACATACATGCCGGGCAACCAAAGACGATTTTCATTGAGTAAAACAGCACGTGCCAATGTAGTTTGACTGTCCTCAATACCAAGAGGAGCTATATAGGATATAGTACTGCTCGAATTAGGCTTGCCTTCATCACCTGTTACCCTAATAACCATACCTTGTTTCACCAGTGGTGCATCTTTGCGGTATAAACTAAAATCAGCCCAAACATTACTTAAATTCGCCACATCATAAATAGGTTTGGTGGTTTGTGCCAACTCACCATTAGTTACGTATTTTTGGACGATGGTGCCGGTAATAGGGGCGTTAATCGTATAGTTTTGTAAGCTTTCATTGCTTTCAATAGTTACCAGCGGTTCGCCTTTCGTGATTTCTTCGCCTAAATTCTTATTCATCGACTTAATTATGCCGGCATAACGCGCATAAATAGGTGCCATCGTATCTCGGTTAGGGACTATTTTGCCCACGACTTTGATTTGTGTTTTTATAATCTGGCTTTCTGCAGTTTCTGTTTGAATGTCCGCGGCTTTAAGCGTGGCTGGCAGCAGTTTTACGCGTCCTTCATAGCTTGCGTAGTTCCATTCATACGATGCTCCAGATAACACTAATTTAACTGAGACATCGAACGAATGAGGCTCTTGAATCACTTGATTACTTTGCAAGTAGTCCTCAATAGGAATAAACGTAATGTCTTCTTTTTTCTGATTAAAACGGGTTAGTTGTACCGTAAGCTTGGCTTGGCTTGGAGAAATTAGTGTATCGTTTTGATAAATATAGGCGCGAAAATGAGGAGGCATACCCCGATTAAATAACTGAAGCTCAAGACTTAGCGCTCCTTTTTTAAGTAAACGGCCGCCTGCTGGCCCCTTCTCTATGGGCTCTTCTTTCTTCTCCTCCTGAGGCACATTAGATTCATTAGAGCAGCCTGAGATAAAACTAAAACTTACCCAAAAAATGATGAGCATAAACAAAGTTTTAAATAGCAGTCGGTTCATTTACTCTCCTTAGTGGGATGTAATCCCAAGAGTCCTGTGAGCTGGATTAAGGTTTTATGATAATCCGCATGAGCTTGTTGGTAATGGCGCTCCTCTTCAAACAAGGTGTTTAAAGAAAGTGACAATTCAAGGTAGGTGTAACGTCCCATTTTATAACCTTCTTGGGCTAATTTAATCGATTTACGCGCCAAAGGAAGTAGGGAATTGGTTACCAAATTGGCTTCATATTGGCTCTGCTGAGCTTGCAAGAAGGCGGTATAAACAGTTTGTCTCACATCAAGGCGTGTGCCTTGATACAGATGGGCAGTCTGCGTGTATTGGGCTTCTGCAGTAAGAATTTTTCCTTGATTTCTATTGTATACCGGCACCTCAGCATTAACTGAGGCCACCACCGCATTAGAACCGTCGTCTTCAAAATGTCGTCCGCCCAATTGCACATTTAAGTCAGGCCATACGGCCTTTTTAACGGCAGTGATGGTAGCACGCTTGGCTTGTAATTGGATTTGTACTTGTTGTAATTGCGGGCTTTGTGGCAGTTTCTTAATTAACTCTGGCCATTTCAATGTCACATCAGGAAGCCCTTTATCGACTAAACGACGGTCTTCTCGCAAACCATCACCCAAAAGGCGCGATAATTTGGCGCGTTGAGCCAGTGTATCTCGACCTGCTTTTTTCTCTTGAATGCGCGCATCACCTAGTCGCACTTGAGCTAACCGTAAATCCAGTTCCGCGCCAGCGCCTGCTTTTACCCGTCTATCAATAGCGGCTACAATATCCTCGTTGACACGAGTCAATTTTTTCGTAACCTCATGCCACTGACCTGCATACAAAGCATCTACATAAGCGGTGCCTACATTCATGTATAACGTGACCTTATATACCTGAATTTGTGCTAAAGAAGCGAGGTAATCACCATACGTAGCTCTTTGTTGATAATACAGACGGTTTCCTAAAGGGATAGGTTGGGTAATGGATGCTGTGGTTTCTGCGGCTTCATAGCTTGAATAAGAACCTGAACCACCAAAGTTTTCTGCGGTTAAGGTCACTTGGGGATTAGGGTAGAGTCCGCTTTGAATGAAGTACCCACGCATGGCATGCGCTTTATCAATTTCAGCCTGCAATTCTGGATTGTTACGATAAGCAATATCGACTGCTTCTTTAAATGTTAGGAGGTGAGCAGCCATCACTTCGTTGAACACAAAGATGCATAAAAACCCAAGCACTCCTCTTGAAAAATAAAGCATTCCCTACCTTAAAATGTCTGCAATAGCAATCTTCTTCTGAGTTTACTCTTAAACAGATTAATTATACAGCCCTGCCATTTATTCTTTAAAAATCATTTCAAAACTTAGGGATACATGTTAAAACAAATACATTGATCATTAAATTAATGCTTTATTATAAGTGATTCTGTTATGTTGATTCGTTTTATAGGCTTAATTCTGTTGATGCATACCTCTCTCATAATAGCCAAACCTTTAACAGTAGGCATTGTATCTTACGATCCCCCATTTACTGTGCGTGCAGATAATGATCATTACTTTGGTTTTGATATAGAGCTTATGAGCAGTCTATGTACTGAAATGAAAACCCAATGCCAGTTTAAACCCATGCCCTTTAATCAACTCTTTACCCAATTAAATAAAGGAACAATCGATTTAGCCATTGCCGCAATTATCATAACCGATGACCGACAAAAACAATTTACATTTAGTCTTCCCTATTTAGTAAGTAACGCACGTTTTATTACCACATCAAAAAACTCAATCACGTCGATGGATGATTTCAATAAAAAAAATGTAGGCGTGATACAAGGAAGTATCTTTAAACAATGGATCACCCTTAAATTGCCAGGAATATCCATTACAGAATATCCTACTACAGAACAATTAATCAGTGCATTGAATAATAATGAAGTGGACGGTATTTTGATGGATGATTTTTCAGCAGACTATTGGATTATTAATAATCAGCAGTCTTTTACAGGGATTGGAGAACCATTACTTATAGGGACAGGCTATGGAATTATGGCTAAAAATGACTCTTTGACACTCATTACGAGAGTGAATAAAGCGCTTAGAAAAATTACCAACAATGACATTTATATGACTTTATATAAGAAATATTTTCATACCATTCCAACACACTGATTCATTTTTAAGAATTATAAACGACTAAGGACAGCCCATGAGATTTTTCAAGATCTTAAATCAAATAAGTACCCTAATTTTAATATTAATGGTTCTCTCCTCTTGTTCTTCGACAACGGGAGAGACACACTCGCATAAGAGACCTGGAGGAGGCTACCACCCATCGGGACACCCAGGACGTTAATATTAATAAGAGGTAGTTACTTCTTGAGATGAGGCACTGATGAATAGGGAACGTTTAATACGGAACACGCAAGTGGCCCTATATGCTAAAGTGATTTTGCTTTTTATATTCTCTATAGCTTTATCTTTCGCAAGTGAACATCCCGTGTCAAAAGTAGTTATTCCTAATACCATTCCAGAAATCTTTCAAGAAATAGACGAATACAGCGCGGCTCTTGATAAAATGCTTGAGATGAAGCAACTAAGTAAAGTGCATTATCATGTGTTCGCGATTTTTGAATTGGTAAACGCATACCTAAATTAAGCCAAGCTGTATCACATGCACAATTAAAGATGATTCAAAAGCATATTGCTGCCATTAAAAAACTAGCCACTCAAATGGATGCAAGTAGTGATGCAAATGACTCCTTGGCAACTCAAGACCAATTGAATAAACTAAGAACCATTATCAATGAACTCCACACGTATTACTCCATTAAAAAACAGGTACAATAGCAACCTGTAACTTTCTTTTTGATGAGTGACGCACTAATTAATAAATTGAATCCTCCCTAAATCAATGTATAGTTGAGTATAGGGATAATGATACGTATTTTATCCACGCACCATCAGCCAGGGATGATAAGTTACAATGCCCCATAAACATCAAAAGAAAAACAACGGGTTCAAAAAATTTCATATCTGTTTGTGGGTTATACCCCTTATGATTTTATTGGTTTTTATCAAATTTTTTATTCATCGTTTTAATTTAGAATTTGTAGCCGTAAGTCCTCTATTTACCAGCACGATGGCCGGGGCCATTTTTATCATCAGTATTTTACTTGCTGGAATTTTGGCAGATTTTAAAGAGGCCGAAAAATTTCCAGCAGAAATCCGAGCAATTCTTGAAAATATATTAGAAGAAGCAACCCTTTTTCATCAGAAAAATAAGGCGTTTGATTTAAAAAAAATTCATACCACCATTAGTCAAATAGTTCGGCTCTTTTTTAAAGGAATAGATCATGAAGGAGATCACCACGATTTAGATCCATGCCTAAATGCTATCAATCAATTGGCATCTTCTTTTTTAGAGATGGAACAATTAGGGATGCCACCTAATTTTCTTGTGCGATTAAAAACAGAGCAAGGGACATTGCGAAAAATAATCTTACGCATATATCAAATTCAAAGAACTCAATTTATTCCATCCGTCCATATTTTGGCAGAATCCTTAATAGGCTTTCTCACCTTGTTTCTTCTGTTCTTAAAGACTGAAGGATCTCCAGAATCATTTATACTTTTTGGCTTCATTGCTTATTTCTTCCTCTATATCGGACGTCTCATCAGAGTATTAGAAAAACCGTTTAGAGAGGGGCATGAAACCATGGATGATGTGAGTCTTTTTCTCCTTCGAGAGATGAAATGATAACAACGTAATCCCTATTGACATAACGCATCATCCCCCATAAAACTAATTCTGATTTGTTAAATGACAAGGAATGCATTTGGGATTCTGTAAAAAAACTCCAATTAAAGATCATTTATGTGTTCGACACTAAAAGATAATAGATTTTTAGAGCACCACCCACTTAATAGTTCATTCAATGTCAGGAGCCAGTTGCCTAATTCATTAATAATGCCTATCTTAGTATTTAATAAAGGTACACTAAATCCGTAAATGGATTTTTCAAGATAACAGGGGCATTCTTTGAAAAGCAACGGACATAGAGCATCACGGCTGAACAAGTTACCAAACACGATAAAACGGCCACCCTTTGAGTGTATTGCACTTGTTTTACAAGGAGGAGGCGCTTTAGGTTCCTACCAAGCAGGAGTCTATGAAGCTCTTGCAGAGGTTGATCTCTTTCCTGACTGGGTGGCAGGTATATCAATCGGTGCTATCAATGCCGCAATTATAGCAGGCAACCCAATCAATAATCGGGTCGCACAACTTAAACTATTTTGGGAACATCTCAGTGCGAATCCTTTACTCGATTGGTCAAGTGTCGTTGCTCCAATAACGTCTACCCATATCCTAGGGCGTAACCTGTTCAATCAGACAAGTGCCTGGTCAAGTTTAATGAATGGGGTGCCTAATTTCTTTATCCCTCGCAATCCCGCCCCTTTTTTTTACCCCGATGGAACAATTGAGGCGACAAGTTTTTATGATCTTAACCCTCTTAAAACCACGTTAGAACGTTTTGTAGACTTTGACAGAATCAATAATGAACCGATTCGTTTTAGTGTAGGAGCCGTCAATGTAACCTCTGGCAATTTCATCTATTTTGATAATACAACGCACACTATTCGTCCTGAACATGTCATAGCAAGCGCATCACTGCCCCCAGGTTTTGCCGCCACTGAAATTGATGGGGAATTCTATTGGGATGGGGGGTTGATTTCTAATACCCCGCTAGAGTGGGTAGTTGAAGGTGAGACGCGTCAGGATACTCTTGCCTTTCAAGTAGATCTTTGGAATGCTCAAGGCACACTACCACGTTCTATTGCCGAGACCATGACTCGCCAAAAAGAAATCCAATATTCCAGCAGGACACGTGCCAGTACTTTTCATTTCCAAAGACTCCAAAGTATTCGCTGCGCACTTGCCAGTCTGCTTTCCAAATTACCGCCTCATTTATCTGAAGGCAAAGAAGCGTCCCTTCTTAAAGAAATAGCGGATCACAAAGTATATAATATTGTGCAATTGATTCATCGCCCAAAACAATATGAAGGACATTCCAAAGATTATGAATTCTCTCTTTTAACCATGAGAGAACATTGGAATGCGGGTTATGCAGACACGGTGAGAACGCTTCAATACCCCCAAATTTTTAAGCGTCCAAGTCATGAAGAAGGCGTATTAACCTTTGATTTATCAAGAAAAGTATAAATCTTAAAGAATAAAAAATTGGGAGCATGATTTTCACATCACCCACCGGATATTGGTTTTTTTCCCATAGGGTTTTGTAATAGCCGCGCGTAGTTGGTGGTACTAATCCCCGCAGTTTTATTACCGTGTATATCACGCGGATTAGGGCAAATTTTTAATCAGATACTCAGAGCAATTTCTTTGATTAATTTATCGTAATAAAATAGAAATAACTAGATGTCAACGTAAAGAATGATTGTCACGTATCATCGTAACAGGCACAATAAAATTATCATCCCAGTTTAACTAATTTAAATGGAATAGATATGGAGAACCTTTTTGGTTGGAGCGAGGTGTTTGATTATAGGCTTTATTTCAGAGGGATCATTATCACACTCTATGCGATAATTCTCTTTAGAGCGAATTCAAAGTAGCGGTTTTAAAACGTTGCCAGAAAGTGCAAACGTTCTGTTTAAAGCAGGTAAAGGACAAAAAGGTCTGCAGGCAGAAGAAGTTGAACTCATATAGTCACTAATTAGTAGCCTATTTATCTCTATAAATAAATCTTTAGTTTACTAAAATACAATTAATTAACTTTTAAGACAAATAAAATTCAAGGAGGAATAGATGAATAAACGAGTTGCTTTAGTAACAGGTGGAACAGGAGGTATTGGAACAACTATCTGTCAAGAGATGCACCAATTGAATTATCAAGTAGTTGCCTGTTATTTCAAAAATGGTGATCACGATTTAGCAAGAGCTTGGCAAGCGCAACAAGTAGCTCAAGGATTTGAGATTGATATTGCTTATGCGGATAGTTCTTCATTCAAAGACTGTGAACACTTAACGGATTTGGTCATAGAAAAATACGGTACAATCGATGTGCTCGTCAACAATGCAGGGGTTACCAATGATGCAACATTAAAAAAAATGTCGCAAGAACAATGGCATGATGTGATTAATGCGAATTTAAATAGCGTTTTTAATATGACGAAAACTGTATTACCCACTATGTTGGATAATAAGTACGGTCGCATTATTACTATTTCTTCTATTAATGGCCGTAAAGGTCAGTTTGGCCAGTGTAATTATTCGGCAAGTAAATCAGCACTTTATGGATTTACTAAAAGCTTAGCCCAAGAAGTAGCTAAAAAAGAGATTACGGTGAATACAATCTCACCCGGTTATATTAAAACTGAAATGCTTGCATTCATCAAGGAAGATATTTTAAATTCTATCATCGCTCAAATTCCAGTGGGACGCTTAGGAAATCCCCAAGAAGTCGCTCGATTAGTTACTTTTCTTGCTGATGAGCAAAGTGGTTTCATTACAGGGGCAAACTTTGATATCAATGGTGGCCAATACATGTAGCACCATGCGCGTGCGAATATTTAGAAAAACTCCGGAGAGAAGGCGAAGATAAAGTCAGATGACTTTCCAAACGCTATGCTGCGTTCAAGCAGCATAGATGTCTTTTTTGAAAAAAACCGATGTAGTTACAGGGAGTGTACTCATGAGATTAAAAAATAAAACAGCCCTAGTTACAGGCGCTGCCAGTGGAATAGGTAAAGAAATCGCTTTTGTATATGCCAAAGAAGGCGCAAAAGTTGCTATTGCTGATTTCAATTTGGAGGCAGCACATGATGTTGTTGACGAAATAAAATCCCAAGGTGGACAGGCTATGGCAGTAACCATGAATGTCGCTGACGAACAACAGGTCAATGAAGGTGTTGATGCCGTCGTAAAACAGTTTGGCGCAGTGGATATTCTGGTCAGCAATGCAGGAATTCAAATCATAGAATCAATCGATAAATTAGCCTTCTCCGATTGGAAAAAAATGCTAGCCATTCATTTAGATGGTGCCTTCTTAACTACTCGTGCGGCTCTAAAATATATGTATGCTTCAGGTAAAGGTGGAAGTATTATTTATATGGGATCTGTTTATTCTAAAGAAGCCTCTGTTCTTAAAGCACCTTATGTTACAGCAAAACATGGTTTGATTGGTTTATGTCAAGTAGTCGCTAAAGAAGGTGCGGCTCACAATGTGAGAGCTAATATTATTTGCCCTGGATTTGTCCGCACTCCTCTGGTGGATAAACAAATTCCAGAACAAGCTAAAGAACTAGGTATCAGTGAAGACGAGGTCATTAAAAAAGTAATGCTTAAAGATACCGTTAATGGTCAATTTACTACCACCGATGATGTAGCCCAAACTGCTTTATTTTTTGCATCATTTGAATCTAATGCGTTAACCGGACAATCTCTTATTGTCAGTCATGGATGGTTCATGGAGTAAATCATGGCAAACCAAAGTAAACTATTCGGCACTTACAGTACTGCTATCAACGTAGCCCCAAGGTTAGGTTCATGAAAAAATGGAGGCTCTTTTTTTATTGCATAAAACCCATTGATGCTTGGCTTAACACCATCAAACGATTCCTGCACCTCATCGGGTTGAACCACATCAATTTGTTCCAGGCGAATAATCTGTTGTTCCTGCCTGTCTAAAAGCTTACGATACCTCTGATTACTTTCTTCTAATTGTTTTGTAACTACAGAGAGTTTGCGTTCGGCATCACATATTCGGTCTGCTATCTCAACAAAGCTTTTCTCTTTATTGGTTAAAAAGTCCTCTAATCTTTTTAAAAAAGCAGCTCGCTGTTCTTTGTCTTGAATAACCATGTTAGAGAAGGTTTCAACTGTTCCACTTAAGACAAGTCCAACAGCTCTCGCCTGTTCGACCTCTTTTCCCATTTTCACTTTAATGTCATCAATTTCTTTTATTTTATCAGATAATTGATTTTGATTTTCTTTATACGCCTGAACAACCTGTTCTAATTGTTTTTGAGTATTTTCTAATACTTGAGACTGCTCCTCTACAGAACCTTTAAGGGATGTGGTGGTATGTTCAAGATCAACCTGGGTTGCACGAAGTTTTTTTTCGGTATCAGTCAGCTCAATGATTTCTGATTTTAATGTGTTAATCTGCTCACAAAATTGATCAACATTTTGGGTAAGGCGCGTATTTTCTTTCTGGAATACATCGATTTCAATAGCCAGTTGTTCGCGTAAAAGTTCTAAAGTTGAAATAACCGAATCCAGCAAATCCACAAGACTTGAAATTCCTGCCTTCAAATGTTCGATATTGTCTGTATTTTGACTCTGATGATTATCAAGAAGAATGCTAGTGGCTGTATAAACAATTATCGTAACAATACTGAGCGTAATAAGGGCTGCTAGATTTGCAATGAGTCCAATCATCAAAAGAGGTATGGTGAGCACTGCACCTGCGGTAATTTTTTGCCCCAAGGGGATTTCATTCCAGAAACTGGCAGCACGTGACAGCCAACTGGAATTGTTATTCATTGATTGAATCAGTTTATTAAGATCTTCTTTAATTTTTTGTATTTTATTTTGAGTCGTTACGATCTTTTCAAAACGTTCTTCATCTTTTTTTGTTTTCTGAGCGAGAGTGTCCTGTTCCATGTGTTCTGATTGATGGATTGAAGACACCAACTCAAGTTCCACTTTTTGATACGACATGATTCTTCCTTACAACGAATGGGTCATCCATTTTTTTTAAATCGAAATGGTGTCACCTGATTATCAGAGTAAAATTACGATAAGCAGGGTAACGGATAACCTCTTAATTATTGAGTTAATTACCAGTACCTTTTTTACGTATTGGATTGAGGTGTATCTGCGGTTTTTGAAGCAGCGTATAAAAACCGTGAAAATAAGGTCTTAAGGTTGCTTATTGAGAGGGGAAATTGATTTTTAATATTCAGAATGTTACTCATTACCACGTTTCCTTAATTTGGTTTGAAACAACAATCAACCGAGCGCTTTTCCTGGAACGGTTAAATCTTGGTCATTCTATCGGATAAATTGTGCTCAGTCACTTTCTTTTTTATGAACTTACAGTCTTGATGTTCCTCCAAACAGAAGAATTGTTTAAATCCTATCAATCAGGAAATAATTTATTGTTCTTATCCTTACTTACCGCACATGGTTACCCACAGAATTTGTGGATAATTTTATGAAACTGTATTTGGAAGGTATTTATTATTGGGAACAGTGAAGGCTTTATATATAGAGATCTCAAGCTTAAGTGTTCCCCAAAAAAAACATTGAACAGTAAGTTACATTAAAAAAATGAGTACTATAGTTTCTTAAATTCATTCTTATTGATGTATTAAAAATAACATATTGAATTAAATTTAAACGTTTATTTATTAGGGGCGATGGGGTTTTTGCCTATCTAAAGGCATTTTAGATTAAAATTACTTAAAAATTTAAGCGAATTCGGGAATATCTGGATTGTCTAGCGTGAAAAACCGCTTTATTTTCTTGAATGTTTCAATAAAAAATTCAGTGGTTGACGGCTCTTTTAAGCGGCAATTTGAGGTATCCAGAGGCGCTGAAATACCAGCAAGACCCTTAGCACGACGCATAATCAATGCATTTAACAGGTTAATGCGCTCAATATCCAGATGATAAAATCCATGTTCGGCTTTCCCTACTCTCTTTTGTTTTAAACCCATTCTACCAAGTAACATAGAAAGGAAGCGTAAAGGGTCGCGTTGCAAAAGTTGCGCGGAGGGAACGGAGATGAGCCCTTGAAGAATGGCACGATGTTCTTCTATCCAGGTTACAAAACCACTGTGAAGAATGGTGTCTTTGGTGTATTGATAATCGTGAAGCGCTAAGGTCTGATGGGTTGTGGTTAAATGCAGTGTTTCCAGCACTTTTTTATAAAGCAGTTGCAAGGTACTAAAATGCGTTAAATCCGCTGCAAATTGCGCCCCATCTTCAAGTTGGGCAACGAACCGTTTTTGCGCAAGGGCTGCATCACCCAAAGCAAGCTCTAAGGCTAATACCTGTTTTTTAAAGCGTCCATCATTATCCATATTCGCCATGGCGGTAATGGATACTTCATCTCGTTCCGACAGATTATAAAACTCAATAAGCTGCTGTTTTTTATACTGCCTGGATTCGCTCATTGTTTTGCGTGGTTTTTGAGCAAGCGCTACTAATTGAGCCGCGGTTAAGGGTAGCTGCTCCTGGCTGATAAGGGAGGCATCTTGTTCAATGCAGGCATTTTTAAATTGACGCAATTGTTGTTGGGTGGTTACATCAAGGGTGGTATCAAAATAGGTGAGCTTCATGCCATCATGTAACGCCAGCAGGGCAAATTGTTGGTAAAAATCATTAAAGCTTGCATGACGCGCCTGGGTCACTAAAAGAGTTAACTGTTCGTAATCAGGGTTTAGAATGATACGTTGTCCCTCTTTATCCAGATTCATGAGGCCAATATCATACTGATGTGTGTTTAACCACTTAGAGGCAATTACTTGCGGGTTTAAGGATTTAAAGGCTTGTCGTTTATCACAAAAGACGTGCAAGGTTTTGTGGTTTCGGATTCGTCCTAACGCTTGCATGCAATCATTGGCGGTATTGACCTGTGCGTTAAACACACCGCCTACAAAATCAAAATGGCCGTTATCAATAGAAACACCGGTACTCACCGATGGAGTACATACCAGGTAATCATAACGTTTTGACACTTCATTGACGTTATTAAAAAAAGCCTGATTTTCAGTGTCACCCGCATTATCACTGGAAATATAAAGACCTTTCTTTTCAGGAAAGGCCATGTTCAGCGCTGAATAGGTTTTAAAGGCTTCCTTTTTGGAATTAAAGGCGAGATATACTTTTTGTTCTTGCTCTAAAGCCTGCATGGCGGTCATTTGCACGCTTTCGGGGCTGTCGTGAAAGGCTATTTGGCGCGCACTTCCTGGCTCAAAGCGGTTAAAATGAATGGTGACGGGTTGATTAGGGCAAAATCGTTGAACCATTTGTACTGTTGCTTGAGACAGATGTGCATCAAGGCAAATCAGACTTTTGGCATTTGTCATGACGTGTTGCAGTACAGAAAATATCAGGGGTTTTTGTTCAATATGGGAAGTCAGGCGTGCAAGAACCTGTTCGATTTCATCAATAATGACCACATCATAGTGTCTCAGTGAGCCTTCTGCGGTGAGTTTTCCTAAAGAATTGAGGCAAATGGCCAGGCGATGCTCGATTTGTAAGTCAAAATTATCACATTCATTGTAGCTGGTTAATCCTAAACGAGAAGCTGCACTTTCCACTAATGAAATAAGATGGGTCGTGAATAAAATGGATTGTTTGGGGTTTTGTTTCACCAGGTGTTCTACGATGGCCGTTTTTCCTGTACCAATGGCAGAACGCACTAAATGTACGCCCTCTCGTTTAAATACATCATTGGGTAAATAACGACTGTTATAGGATAGCTTTACGCCATCTCTAAATTGACCAGGTGCCACCGCTCCATGGGCATGTTGGTTAAAATGTCGTAATTCATGCCATAAGCCTAAATGGATATCAGGTTTTTGGGGGATGGTTGAGACTAAGCGATTTAATCCGTCTAACCGATGTAAATCATTAAAGTCAGTAGCCTCTTTAATCAGTTCTGAATCGAATGTTGAAAAATCAGGCGTGCAGACCAAGGTGCCTCTTAGTTTAAAAGCAGTACGGTTAGCTTGAATGAGTCCGGTGTTGCCTAAAACCCTACCAAATTTAGTTTTAATATCGGCTTTTTGCCAGTCATTATCAGCCCAGATAATAATCTGTGTTTTAGGATAGTGGCGTTTTAATGATTTACATACAGGGAGCAAGTTAAAAGCATCAAGGGCTGCAAAGACAGGCTCACCAATCGCACGATGGATGCTGGCAGCAGTTGCCACCCCTTCGCATACATGAATGGTGCATATTTTTTCAGGTAAGGAAGGACAACCTATCAGCGTAAAATGACCTTTTTTAGATAAGCCTTTAGTAAATCGTTTCTGGCCGTCATTAAAAATGCGTTGCAGACCTAAAAAAGTATTATGGGTATCAATAATGGCTACTGCAATGTGATGCTTGGCGTGTTTAATTCCTGGAATAATACCCTCGGATAACCCTTTTCGTTTGAGGTAGTGACTATCGCCCGTATCAGGCATGGATTGCCAGGATTCTTTATCACGAGCAATCCAGTCAATGGGATTGATTTCTGGTGTTATTGGCTCAATACGGGGTTTAATTGCTGTCTTTGCGGGTGATGAAAAAAGCCCTCCCCTCGCCTCTTGCCATAGTGCTTTAAGTACGGACTTGCTATCAAAGCGCTCAGAGTGACCACCGTGTCGAAAGGTGTAATAGGTCAAAGCGAGATAGGGGATCCCATCGCTGTTATATTCTATCGTTGCGCGATAGCTTTGTTTTTTAGCCGGTTTATCAATGTAATGCCATCGATTATCTACGATTAGGCTGCTTACAGGTGTTCGTAGGTCTTCCCCATGAATATTCAGAAATGCAATTGCCTCATCAATCAATCGAGCCTCGATGGAGTGCTTGTTCTCCGTTGCCCACTGGGCAAAAGACTTACTACTCACTCGTTCTGACGAGTTATTATTCTTATTAAAAAATCCCATTATACATGTCCCTTACACCAAAAAATCTTGATGTTTATAGGGAACAAAGCTAAACTAGTCAGTGTGTTGATCCAAAAATTTCAATTTTATTGAGTATTTTTGGTGTTTAGCTTTGTTCCGAGCTAATTGTTATATTTTGTTGAGGAAGAGTTTGCAGACTTTTCCTCAATGCTCTTAATTTACGATATACCTCTCATCATTTTATTGTCCTTAATTTAATCACCCAACATTAACTAACTAGTTCATATGGCTTGCTATTAAATTACAAAATCTCTTTGTGTACAACTACTCTTTCAATACTCTATAACAACCCAATAAAATCCGCAATATATCGTTATAAAAAATAAAAAACACGGAATTTAGAATTTATCACTTGATAAATAACGAATTAACCTATAAATTTAAATTTCATCTTTTTTATAAAAAGGAAATAAATGAAAAATCAGGCGGGAATTGAATATATAAGATCATTAATAGCTCGTGGAGAAAGTGTTTTACGACAAATAGAAGAAAGTGGAAGGACACCAAACAATAAAAAAATATTGGAAAGAAGATGGTCATTGAAAGAAGCTGCTGAGTTGGTGGATAGATCAAGTAGTTCTATTCTTAAAATACAAAATCAACTGATTGCTGATGGACTTCTTGATAATCTTGAAAAATATGAATCAACGAATCGAATTTCTGGTTATACATTAAAACAGATAAATCAATTTAGAAGTCATTTTAAAACTTTTCCAAGAAGAGATTCGTCTTTAGATGACTGCTTAACTTTGGCCATTCAAACTTTTAAAGGAGGTGTTGGAAAATCAGTGACCAGTGTTGCCGCAGCGCAATATTTTGCCACCATGGGGTATAGGGTTTTATTTATAGACATGGACTCACAAGCGTCTTCTACGAGTAGCTTTGGTTATATTCCTGATCGCGATATTGATGACAATAGTACATTGTTACCATATTTCAAAGGGGAAAGAGATAGTTTGCATTATTGTATTAGGAAAACATATTGGGAAGGATTGGATATTATCCCATCAAATTTACAACTTTATAATCTTGAGCTTGGTATAGCAGAACAAATCAGGGATTTGCCAACAATTGAAAAAAATTATGTTTTTACAGAGCTTAAGCAAGGAATTGACACGGTTAAAGATTCATATGATTTAGTTATTATAGATAGCCCACCTGCATTAGGTTTTACTTCGATGAATATTTTATGTGCGGCAGATGCCATTATTGTTCCAACACCGCCAGCACTTTATGAGTTTAGCTCTACTGTTCAATATCTTAGAATGATAGAAAATGTCATTGAAATGATAAATTCTGAAAAAGAATATAGATTCATTAAAATCTTAGCAACAGATGTTTTCCCAAATCAAATTAATCATAGAGAATTTCTCCCTATTATGCAGGATGTATTTGGGTATCATATGATGAGCAAGTATTTTTTACATACTACTGAAATAGGTAATGCTGCCATTGATTTTCAAACTGCACTAGAGGTGCGAAGGCCACAAAAAAGAGCTCTTAACATTATTAATTCTTTTTGTAAGGAGATTGAAGTAGAAATATGGAAAACATGGCCAAGCAAATTTAAGAAATTAGAAAAAGAAGGAAAATTTGTATTAGGAGGTGAAAATGTCTACGCGTAAGAAAAGATCTCTTTCTGGTGTTATAGCTAATGATTCGGAGGTAGCAGTAATTAATAATAAAATTATACTACCTGCTACATCAAGGACTTTGAATCAAGATAAAAAAAACAATCATAGCGAGGCAGTTAGAGGAACAGAGTTTTTAGTTGAACCATCTGACTGTCGTCCTTGGAAATTCCATAATAGAGATAATGTTTGGATGAATGTAGATAAATGCCAAGATCTTATTTCTTCTATTAGAAAGAATGGACAAAAAGTTCCTATATTTGCACGAAAAATAGAGAATGATCCTGATGGGAAAAATTGGGAGATTATAGCGGGAAGAAGAAGATGGTTTGCATGTAATCATTTGGGTATAAAAATTCGCGTTAAAGCAACAGATGCTAATGATCGTGAATGTGCGATTTTAATGAATTTAGAAAATAAAGATAGAAATGACATTAGTGAATTTGAAGATGCTATAAGTTTCAAACAACAACTTGAAGCTAATTTATTTGACAGTCAAGATGAGATGGCTATAGCTCTAGATCTTAAAAAGAGTAAGCTGTCTAAAATGTTATCTGCTGCTAAAATTGTAGAATACAAAGAGATTATAGAACTTTTTAAAGATATTACCCTATTAAAAATTAACCCAGTATATTCTCTAGTTATATTGTTAGAAAAGAGCAGTATGAATGAAGAGCTAATAATTAAAAAAGCAGAATATTTGCGCGATGTAATATCAAGTAGAAAATCACCAATAAAAACTAATGTTATTATTAATGAATTAATAGGCTCAGTAGATAATGAAGATAAAAAGAAAAACAAAACATATAGGGCGTTTAAGTTGGATGAAAAAGTAATAATTAAGACAAATGAGATAACTTCGAGAAAAGTTGTTTTCGAACTTAATAAATCGAATTTAATCAACTTTAGCCCTGAAGAAATCAAAAATGTTGTATTAGAAGCATTAAATGAGTACATGGCTGAACACTCAGTTTCATAAATGAAACTGAGTGTAACTATATGTTTTTAATAGATTTATAAAAAAATAAACTTGGATTTCTCATATTAAAAAATGAAACTGCATTAGTTGGCGGGCTAATTTTTAATGTTGATGTAATTAAATCATTTTTGGTTTTTTAAAAATGATTTAAAGTCATGCAACCATAACATATAAGATTTATAAAACCATTTATGAATATTAAATTGATTTAAAAACCATATTCTGTTATTTTTTAATCAAAATCCTAATTCAATCGGTCAAAATGATACATGATACCAAAAAAGGAAAAAAAGCACTGTTTCTTAGTTCAAATTTAACTTATTTACTTACACAACATGCTTTGGACATCAAAAATTTGTCTATAGAAACTGGTGTGCCTCCTGCAACATTAGCTAGATTGCGAAGAGATGGAAGTAATCCAACTTTGTCATCTATTGAACCATTGCTCGATTTTTTTAGAGTCGACATGGATGCATTTCTTTATGAAGATATGTCCAGTCCAAATTATCAAAATAGAAAAAAAATGGGTGATTTAGTACACATCTCCGTTTATTCATTGGAAGATATAGCAAGTGGAAGGAAAAATGCGAAAGTATTAAAGTTTATTGGTGCAGCAGGGATAACTGGAGAAAATGTATTTGGTATTTCGATAAATAGTGATGCTCTAGCACCGGCATTTCAAAGTAACTCGATTGTAATTATTGATCCAAATCTTAAACCAGTCGAAGGCGATTATGTTCTTTGTTGTTTAGGCAGTGGCGAAGAAGATGCACCTGTTTTTAGGCAGATATTTATAGATGGAAATGATTATTATTTTAAACCGGTTAATCCTGGATTTGGAGACATGAAGCATTATGAGAGTTATAAAATTTTAGGTGTAGTTATAAAATCAATTGAATCATATAGGTAAGTTGTGAAAGATAAAGAATCTAAAACACCGCAATTTTATGTGCGTCCAAGAAATTACAATCAATATAATTATGTGTATTTTTTTATGATGCTATTTATAACTATTTTTATAGTTTGTGATATAACAGCATTTAGGATGACTAATTTATTTGGAACTGTCGTACCTGTTAGCGGATTAATTATTCCAGTTGTTTTCTCATTAGGTGATTTAACTGCGGATGTTTATGGTTACCAAATTTCAAGAAAATTAATTTGGAATGCACTTGTTTGCCAGTTTATATTTGGAATTTTAATAACGTTGGCAGTAAATTTTCCTAGTCCAACAGATAACATAGATAACATTCATTATAATGAAGCCTTTAAACATATTATTAGAACTAATATTACAAGTTGCATGTCAGTATCCAGTGGAATGTTTACGAATGCATTTTTAATGTCAAAGTTTAAAATATGGATGAATGGAAAACGTTTTTGGATAAGGACAGTTTTGTCTAGTTCAATTAGTGAATTTGTTCTTTGCTTTGTGGCCTATGCCACATTGTATGTGGGGTTAAAAAGTCCAATTGAAATATGGAAAATAATTCTTAGTGTATGGTATTACAAGCTTATATTTGCTCTATTAGCAGCACCTATAGTTTCAATTATTGCTTCAAAAGTAAAAAAATGGGAAAAAAGTGATGTATTTGACCATGGGGTAAATTACAATCCTTTTTTGTATAATTATAATGCTGACAATAAGGCTACCAACAACATTGGATTAATATAAATTTTCGTCTAAATAGGATGGTTTTAATTAGGAGTTAGTTGTATGAAGGCGAGTAATGTTATAAGTTATTTTGGTAGTTTAGTAAATAAACTAGAACCAGAATATACTCTTCGACTAGAAGATATAATTTATAGTAAATCACATGGTCATGAAATATGTGTTATGCAGTTAGTTGGCAAAAGCGCATTTCCAAAATATACAACCGAAGAGTTATTATCTGATCCTAGTGCAATGATTGGTTTAAGTCCTCAAGATGCCGTTACAATTACTCGTTTAGATTACACAATTAAAGAACGTAAACGTAAGTATCAAGTTCTAGAAATAGATAGAAATGGAACTATTTTGCTTAGAGATTCTTCTGGAAAAGAATGTCGATTTTCAGAAAAAAACATCTCATCTACTAGAGAAATGATTAAAGATATGAGAAGTGAGGATGCGCACGATCTGGGTTATAGAGTAGGCTTTAGAGAAGGTGTTAATGCTAAAAAATATAAAAAGCAGGCATCAAAAGACATTAGAGCCAAAATTATGAGATTTATTCCTTTTGGTAAAATAGGTAAAAAAAATGAATTGGGTTAGATTTGAAACTCTAACCCAATTTTTTTATTAAAGACGACTTTTAAAAAAGGGGATGGAGTTATTTAATAAATCTTCATCCCGAACAGCAAGTGCATTCGTAATTTTATCTTTTTTTACTGTGTTATGATCAGTTAAATGAAGTGTCGCTTTGCCAAGGGTAGAATATAAATGTTTTTGTTCTACATCTGTTAAAGACTCTATATGTTTCATGATCGTCGAAATATCACCTCGTTTTATTGGCCCTGTTAAGGATTGTTCTGGTGACAAGGTTTTTTCAAGATTAGATACAGTTCCTCGCATGATATTTGTAATAACGTGCATTGCCATTTCATTTTCAACGCCAGCTTCTTTCATGCATGAAAGGGCTTGTTGTGCAAGAGTAACTAAATAATTTGAAGCAAAAACACCGGCCGCGTGATATGAAGATTTTTTTATTTTATCTATTTCGTAGGTAATTGAGCCTATAGAATTAAAAAGAGAATGAACATAAGGAAAGGCTTCTTTATCCCCCTCTATAGCACAGTAGGTTCCAGCATATTGTTCAACACTTAACTCAGGCTTTGCAAAACTTCTCATAGGGTGAACACTTGCTACATAACAACCCCGTTCTTTAACTGAAATTAATGCATCGGAAGTAATAGAACCACTGCAATGAAGAACTACGCTGCCTTTTTTTATAAATTTATTTTTACTTAATTCTTCACAAGTGACTGATATTAGATCATCTGGCGTTGTTATAAATGTAATGTCTGCATGTGGTAATTCGTTAATTGTTGGACAATATTTACCTTGACCAATAAATTTAATTGCGTTTATAGAGCTTGTCTCAGATCTATTGCAAATAGATCCAATCTTTACTAGTTTGTTTTTAACAAGTAAATGCCCAATTGTTTTTCCTAGGTGACCAGCACCAATAATATTAACCAATAATGTCATGATAAATTTTTCTCATAAAATAAGTTTAATTGTTCCAAAAATACCACTTTATTAAAAAAAATTCAAATTAATGATTTCAATGTTATTGAAATGAACAGCAAAACCATATATGATTTTAAAAAAACAATAAATGGTTTAAAAATACTATAAAGGGTGCTCATGCTTATTTTATCTAGGAAAAAAGGAGAAAGCATCATGATCAGTACGGATATATGTATCACCATTTTAAAAAATTTGGATGGTACGGTTGACGTTGGTATTTCTGCGCCAAAATCAATACCTGTGAATCGTTTGGAAGTTTTTAATAAAAATAAAATTCAGGAAAAAAAGGATTAAGCATGAACGCAAATAAAAAAAAGATGTCTAAAGTCTTATTAGCTGGAACGATTGCGGTGTTAACCGGCTGTGCTGCAACACAGACGGCATTGGAGCACCGCACCCTGGAGGTCAGCACAAAACAAAGTGAGCCTCTGTTTCTCGAACCCGTTTCCAAGGCTCAAAAAACGATTTACGTATCCATCAAAAACACATCAGATGAATCGATTGATATAACCCATCAATTAAAAACAGCATTAAGCAATCAAGGATATCGAGTGGTAAGCCAGCCTAATCTTGCGCATTACTTGCTGCAAGCTAATATTCTCAAAGTTGGGAAAATGAGTGTTGCTGCCAGTGAATCAGCACTTGGTGGAGGATATGGTTCTGCATTTGCAGGAGCTGTAGCAGGAACTGCTTTAGGTTCGTTTTCTAATAGCAGCTCAGGAATGATAGCAGGAGGAGTTGCTGGAGGTCTGGTAGGTTTAGCTGCTGATTCACTGGTAAAAGCCGTTAATTACACAATGATTACTGACGTTCTAATCAGTGAACGCGTAGGAAAGGGGGTACAGGTAAAAGAGCAATTCGAATCTAATATAGCTAATGGTTCATCCAGTACTACATTACAAAGTTATTCGAAATCAAGTCAATATCAAAAATATCGTATTCGTATTGTATCCAATGCGGATAAAGTGAATTTAAAGTTTTCTGATGCGCGTGGGGCGTTAGAGCAAGGATTAGTTAAAAACATTTCCGAAATTTTTTAGGAAAATCAAGAGAAGGAATGCGTCATGTTGAAACAAATAACAGCTCTGTCAGCACTATTTTTATGCGGTTTATCACAAAATTTTTGTTATGCGTCTGAGCTTAATAGCCAACATATAGCGAGCCAATGCATGAATATATCAAATCATTTGCGGAGCTTAGTGCGATTAAATCCTGATAGCCATTGCGTTGGCGATATTGAAAGCGTTGCTCGTTCTTTAGAATTGACAGGTCAACAATTCAAATTAGAAAAACCCGAAAGGATCTTAACTGCAATTAAATATGCAGAATTAGAACTGCAAGAAATAAAAAACAATCGTGCCTACTGTACACAATTTTATTCATTGATTAATCCGATAATGAAGGAAATCAAAACAACAGGTCATGAAGTCGAAGTTTTTGTAAGTGATTACTTGATTACTTAATTCTACCGAGAAAAAAACATAAAGATAAAAATATAGGCTGAAATTCTGGTCTAGGGGATCGTTTTGTTTAAAAAAGAGCAAGCAACCATGAAAAAAGTAATGAGTCTTAGATTAAAACACATTGGTTCTTTTATAGGGTCATATGGGCTGATAAATAAGAAAATACACAAAAGCGGATTATTGATGCTGCCTATCATGCTTTTAAGTTCATGCCAAACACAGGTAATGCCCAAGCCTTTACCTGTGTTTGATTTTAGGCAAGGAGAGAAAACCACGTTTAATCCGCCTCGTTATTATGTGTGTGGGGATGCGTATTTTCCGTGCAGTTACCAACAAAAAGTGATTATAAAAAAGGAGAAACAACATGGCACTATTAGCTCAATACAAAAATAATGTAATTCATTTTATTCAAGCCCACCATGGGAAAATCTTATTTCTGATGGTGCTTTTCCTCATAGCTCAGGGAAGTTTTGCTGAGGATGCGTTATCGGCTGCCGAACCAACCGTTAAAGATACGTATAACGGATCAATAAAAACCTATCTTTATGTTGGGGAGGCGGTTGCGGCCATTATGACCTTAATTTTTACTCGAAATATTAAGGCGTTAGGCGCTGTAGGTGGGGTAGCTATTTTCTTAAACGTTGTAGCAGCACTGGCAGGGATTTGATATGGAGGACTACAAAAAATACAAGACCCCTCAGTTTCTCAATGAACCTTATCGATTAATCATTTTCACAATTGATGAGGTGATTGTGGCTGTATTCACAATTTATGTGTTGGGTTTCGTTTGTGGGTTTGTAGTCACCTCAATGATTTTGGCCTGTGTGTTTTTATTTCTAATGCGGCGTATTAAAGGAAATGAAGGACCTTATTATTATGTACATTTATTTTATTGGTTCTTTTCATTGTCCCCAAAATTGCGCGCAACGCCACCATCTTGGATTAGAGAATTTTTGGGGTAACAATGAAGATTGAGTATAAAAAATCGGAATTATCTAAAGAGAAAAAGAATAAGGTCTTATTGCTATCACTAAGTGGCGTTTTGTTGGCGGTTGTTTTAATACAATCTATTACTGTAGGCGCTTTATTACATTACGCACACAGTAAGCACGACATTCGTTTTATACCACCAAAAATTTCACAGGAATTTACCCTATCAGGAACCGGTGTTTCGGATGGGTACTTAAGAGACATGTCTAATTTTTTGACTCAGCTTCGTTTTAACGTGACCTCCAGCTCAGCAGCACTCCAATTTAATTCCTTTTTAGGATATGTGTCTCCCTCGCTCTATGGCGATATGCGTGCGCAATTGGTTAAAGAAGTAGAGCAAATTACCCATGAGCATTTATCCAGTGTTTTTTATCCCATGACCTATGACATCGATAACAAGCATTTAAGCGTCAAAGTTTCAGGATTGATGAAGCGTTTTGTCGGCGTAGAAATGATGTCGGAAACTAAGGAAATCTTCTTAGTACAGTATTCCTATGAGTATGGCCAATTAAAAATTATGAATCTTTCCAAGGTGTCCAAATGAAACAAACTTTGATTACATTATTTTTAACTTTATTTGCTTTTGAGGTCATGGGAGCACAAATAAAAACAGTGAGAAATTATGAAGACATCTCCATTAAAGCATCCATTAAAGAGCCAAACAGCATTATGCTGGAGGATGACAGGATTTCGCAAATTAAAGCACCTGGAAATACCTTGGTTGATGCATGCAATGGGAGAGCAAACTGTAAGTTAATTGACGAATCAACAGGGATCCTTACGTTCTTGCCTTCTCCTTTATATCATACACGTTCGTTTACAATTAACGTACTCACTGAAAAAGGGATGTTTTATAATGTACATGTGGATCCAAAACCAATTCCTTCTCAAACCATTGTATTCAAAATTCATAAAAAGCCTGTAATACGTGCATTAGCCCCCAAGACCTCAGGGTATGAAAAATCATTAGTTAATTTTATCAAGGCATTAGTGAATGGCACTTTGCCGGAAGGGTTTACACAAACCATTCCTAAAACAACCTCTTATTATAAATCTCCTATAACACAACTTAAGCGGCTTTTAACGGTTGAGGGCAATCAATTAACGGGTGAAATTTTTGAGTTAAAAAATATAAC
Organism: Legionella fallonii LLAP-10; assembly: GCF_000953135.1. Taxonomy (NCBI): domain Bacteria; kingdom Pseudomonadati; phylum Pseudomonadota; class Gammaproteobacteria; order Legionellales; family Legionellaceae; genus Legionella; species Legionella fallonii. The sequence continues at coordinate 105,999 of NZ_LN614828.1, forward strand.
CAATCGACCTTTAGACATTCGTGAATCTTCGTTTAACTGGCCTGGAACGAAAGCAATTGCACTGGCTAAAACTCATTTGATTCCTTTTGAAACCACCAGACTTTACAGGATTAGCTAATATGTCTCGTCAATTAAAAAAGAAACAACACATCCTTTTGGGTATCGTAATTAGTTTCATTGTTCTTATTATTGCAGGGTTTGCATTTTGGGGCAGTAAAACAACTCCGAATAAAGAAACGGACAAAGAGAACTTCAAAAAACATAATTTGGCAAGCCCAATATCGGCAACGAGTAATGAAGCCCATTGGATTGAAAAAGCACAAAATGCATGGAAGGCAGAGCAAGAAAAATCTCAGATTTTCGATAAAAGCATCAAAGCATTAGGCGTGGACAAACAACAGCAAGTGAAAGTAATTCAGTCTCAAAAGAAAGAAATTTCTGAAATGAAAGCAGCATTGACCGAACTCAAGCAACAAATGGTTAAGTTGCAAATGCAAAAGCCACTGCCTTTAGGTACTGAGCTACACCAAGGTGAAGTAACTAATGGGATGTTACCTCGGGCTGGTGAAGATCGAAAGAACAACATGATGGAGGTTGATTCAGGATTTATTCAATATACGGCAAAACTGCAAAAAAGAGCCAAATCACGCATTAAAACTCCTGATAATTATGTCTTTTCGAATACCTTTGCTAAAGCAGTGGTTCTTCAAGGGGCAGATGTATCGGCAGGAGTTCTAAGCCAGGCAAATCCTGACATTATGATGTTTCAAATTCTTGATGATGGAATTATGCCCAATGGTCATAAATCACATTTAAAGGATTGCTTTGTTAGTGGTGCGGTTATTGGGGATATTTCAAGTGAGCGAGGAAAGATAAGAATGGAACGCTTGAGTTGCATTCATTCGGATGGAACAAGTATTGATACTCAGGTTACCGGAATTGTTTCAGATTCTAAAAATGGTATTCGAGGTCGTGCAGTATGGCGAGAAGAACCCATGGTAAACAAAGCATTTTGGGGTAGTTTCTGGCAAAGCATGGGAAATATTGGCCAACAATATTCTAGCGAATACAGTACCTCTCCTTTAGGAAGCGTGTCAACGGTTAATCCAAGCCGCATACCGCTTGCTGCGGCTTCCGCTGGTGCGGCAGGTTCGGCAAAAATGTATGCCCAATACAATATTAAACGTGCGGAAATGTACCACCCTATTATTCAACTACCTCCTAAAGTGGTCGTAGATGTCGTGTTTCTTAAAGGGTTTTGGTTGGATGGGGGTACCGATACATTAGCTCCAGATAATCCTAGCGAGATAAGAAATCCAAATGCTCATTTTGAAGGCGCTCCTGATGTAACTCCTGAAGAAAAAGCAGCCAATCAATTTTATAAAGAACACTCATTTTAATTTAAATATAGGGAGTATTAATCATGAATAAAACAACAGATTTTTGGTCAAGAAGAGCCTATTTTTTGATGGGGTTATTCCTTGTTTATTATTTATTTATTGGGCTAATTCTTTCCATTTTGTTTTCCACAAACCCTAAAGAGCTTGTTCAGCAACTGTGGCACCACCAATGGCCTCAATATCTTTTTTGCCTTGGTTTAGGCTCAGGATTTTATTTTTCGCTGTCTTCGTGCGCAACACTGGTCACTATGGCAGATTTTTATAGGAACAATAAATCGTATCGAAATTTTTTCCTTACCTGTATGGAACTAATCGTTCAGTTGATTTGGATTTTTCTTCCAATAGAACTAATAAAAAATGGCAATGTGTTAAGTAATCTGAATCCAGCGGTTGTAACAGGGGGCATTTCATTTGCAGTGAGTTTAGCCACATTTCGACGCCTTCGTATAAACACAATTAATGAAAAAATGAAATTTCTCCAGGCTTTTTAAGGACATATGATGAAAATACTAATGAGTGGATTTATTTTGAGCTGTTTGATGTTCACCGGGTGTACCAAAGTGAATTCAGAGTTTGATTGTCCAGCACCTAACGGAGGATCGTGCAAACGCATGGATCAAGTATACGACTTAATCAATGGAGAAGGAGGTGTCACGCAGGAGTCGTTAGCAGTAGCACCTAATCGTAATCCTCTGGTTATGGAGGGAAGGCCTGGAGATCCTTTGCGTTATGGTGAAGGAGTCATGCGCGTATGGATTGCGCCTTATGAGGACACCGAAGGAAGCTACCACCAAGCAAGCCAAGTCTATAGTGTCGTTCAGAAAGGACATTGGATTCAAAATCCACCCAGGGCATTCAAATAAGGAGGGGATGATGAGTTTGTCGATTAAAAAAATAAAAAATTCCCTGAAAAACTCGGCTACGTTTTTAAGTCATGGTTTTAGTGCATTGATGGAAACGTTACGTGATGAACTAGGAATAAATGAAACGCATGCTCGAAAACAAATAGAAGGTTTGTTTGATGCGTACAGTTTGGCTTCTTATCTTCCTGATGAAGTATATGATGCACAAGAAGATATTTATTCTTATAAAGAATCTTCCCACATCATGTTTGAATGTTCCACGCTCATCGGAGCAAGTGAAGAGACAGTAACGATTTTATCCAGCCTGTTAACAGACATTCTTCCTCCTGAAAGTTGTTTGCACGCTTTATTTTGGGCGTCACCCAAAATTGGCCCGATGATTGATGAGATGGAGCGACAACGTAATCAAGGAAGTGAGGTATTAAATGCTTTAGCGCATCGTCGCGCAGAGTTTTATCGAAAAGGCGTTTATCGCTCGTTAACTAAAGAAAGCCATTTTATTTTACGGGATTTTCGATTGTTCCTATGCATTTCTATTCCAAGAAAGTCGATTGATGATGATCGATTGGTTTTAGGTACGTTACGTGAAGACATTCAAAACAATTTGAAATCAATTAATATTGCCTGTCAAGAACTTACCGTTGAGCAGGTAATTAGTTTAAAGCGAGAATGGCTTTTTCCAACAGATGGGCTTTATGAAGATCAAACCCAGTACAATCCCAATACTGAAATACGTCATCAAATTTCTGACATAGAAGCAAAAATGCGCGTCAAGGCGCATCAAATTGATATAGAGCGTGAAGACAGCACGCAAGTGATCAAATGTTTATCAGTAAGACAATTTCCAAAAACACCGATGCAATGGCAGATGGGCGATCTCTTTGGAAAAATGTTTAATACCTCATTGCAAATTGGTTGTCCCTTTCTTTTTAGCTTTGTTGTACGGATTAAAGATAAAGATAAAGTGATGGCAGCACTTGATGCAAAATATGCCGATGAAGGGCAAAATGCAAAGCAACCCTTTATTGCTAAATGGGTTAAGAATTTTAATAAAAAATATGCTGAAATCGAAGAATTAAGGGAACGTTTGAATAGTGAGGATTCGCTTGTTGATTCCTATTACAATGTTCTGTTATACACCACACCGCAAAATGCACGCCGTGATGCGAGACGTGCAAAAGATATTTTCAAAAGCAGTCATTTTGATTTACGAACACCTTCTGGATTACAGTTACAAACGCTACTCGCCTCTATGCCCTTTACTCCTGCTGAAGGCATGTTTGATGATTACAAATCATTTGGGCGTCTGCGTTCTCTTACAAGTTTTAACACCGTCAATTTATTACCTATCCAGGGAGAATGGAAAGGATCTGGTCGATTCGCGCAAATATATCCTCAACGCAGAGGACAGTTCACTCCCATTTATTTTTTTGACAATGTGGTACGTAATTACAATGTAGTCATTATTGCCCCACCTGGGAAAGGTAAATCATTTTTAATGAATGATTACATTCAAAGCCTTTTATCCCAAGGAGGGTTTGTCTATATCATTGATGTAGGGGGATCCTATGCCAAAGTATGTGATCTTCTTGATGGGCAAATGATTGATTTTACCCATGAAAATCCCATTAGCCTCAATATGTTTTCAACAATCGATGCTCATGCAAAAGATGATACGGCATTTAAAGACGTACACAATCAACTCATACAGCTCGTTGGAATGATGGCAAGACCTTCAGGAAATATATCTGATGAAGAGCGTAGTTATATTGAAATAGCCATTGAGATGATGTGGCTTAAATATAAGAACACCACCACGATTACGTTAATAGCAGAATATTTAGAGCTCAATGAAGATCCTATTTCTAAGAATCTCGGACGATTATTGCATAGCTATACTAAGGACGGACGGTATGGCCGGTACTTTGAACCGCCTTGTTCGCTTGATTTTAGTAAGAATTTAGTCCTTTTAGAGCTTGGCGGGTTAGATAAAAATAAAGAGCTACAAAAAATCGTATCTAAACTGTTGATGTATCAAGTCGGTAATGCAATGTATTACAAACCCAAAGACATCCCTAAAAGTTGCTTAATGGACGAGGCCTATGAGCATCTTGCTGATGATGGAAAAAATGGAAATGCTAATTTTGCAAATGAAGGGTATCGTCGGGCTCCCAAATATGGGGGTAATTTTATTACGATTGCTCATGGAATGGATGATTATGAGAATAATCCAACCGCAAAAATGTGCTATGACAATGCTTTTTTTAAAATATTTCTAGGTGCTTCAAAAAGTACGATTGATGTACTTAAAAAAAGTAATCAATTAGATCCTTATGGTGAACGATTAATACGCAGTCTAAAAATCACTAATGAATATTCTGAATTTGTAATGATTTGCGAAGAGAATATTACCGTTCATCGTCTTATTGTCGAACCTTTTTCTCGAATAGTGAATTCTACCCGAGGTACAGAAGTCGAAGCGTTAAAACGGCTAAGATCTCAAGGCATTCCAAAGCATGAAGCTTTCTCTCAGGTGGCTCAAGAGGTATATGGTTATGAATAAAGTACTGAGTACAGTTTTGTCGATAGGTGTTCCGCTTTTGATTCTTCAGGGATTTAATTTCTGGTTGATGAAACCGAAAAACATTGGAACAGTTGATATTGTAGCAATCACTTCTGAGTTTGTCAGGAATGAAGCTAAGAACAACCATTCCAAACAGGAAAAAGAAACGGCTATAAAATCTTTTTCTTATCGTTTAGAGGCATCATTAAACGAATTATCTCGCTCTCAGTCACTGATTATTTTGCCCAAAGAGGCTGTGATTAAAGGCGGCACGGATTACACACAAACGGTAATTTCCATGATTCAAAAAGAGGCTGAATCATGAAAGCCATTCTAATCATTCTTTGTTTCGTGTACTTGCCTTGTGCCTATGCAAAAGATTTAGGGGTTTTTGGTAAAACGTTTGTGATATCTGAAATGGATTTTATGGAGTACATCCAACAAAAAATGAAATCAATGCAAGAAAATGGAGAGTGGAAACGAGTACAAAATCAATTTAAAAAAACAGTTAAAAAGCATATTAACCGACCTCAACCGCTTAATCTACCCAGGGCTACTTCAGATAGAACGTGGCTATTTAATCCGGCAGTAACAGTTCCTTACGATGTGAAGAATGCGCAAGGGAATATCATTATACCCAAAGGAACTACTGTTAATCCTTTGGATCGCGTGAATCTAAGTAGCACACTGTTATTGTTTAATGGTGATGATACAGAGCAAGTTGCTTGGGTTATGCAAGAACAAACAAAGCATCCCAAGGTAAAACTTATTCTGATATCGGGTTCTATAAAACATACGGTCAATCAGATGAAGCAAGCCGTTTATTTTGATCTAAATGGCTTTTTATGTGAAAAATTTAAAATCACTCATGTTCCTGCACTCGTCTATCAAGTTGGAAACCGATTACAAATTGAAGAGGTGTCTTTATGAAATCAATTGTTTTCGTAATTACTTTATTCATGTCAGGTATGGTGTCTGCGGGTACGTGTCATGGTCGTTTTGTTAATCCCATTACGGATGTGTGTTGGTCGTGTCTTTTTCCTTTTAGTCTTGGTCAAAGCAACTTGATTTCCTCTAATCATTTGCCAGATACAAAAAATTCTGAATATCCTGTATGTCAATGTCCTGGAAATCCAATCCCTCGTATTGGAATCACTATAGGCTATTGGGAACCTGTCAACTTGGTTGATGTCACCCGAACACCTTTTTGTTTAGTGAACTTAGGTGGTATTTCCTTAAATTTTGGTAAATATTACCGCAAAGGCACTGTTGAAACAGACAGTAATTTATCCAATCAGTCGTTTTATCATGTGCATTGGTACAAATTTCCATTGATGTATTGGTTGAATGTTTTAACCGATGGCATTTGTGTGGAACAAGGTGATTTTGACATTGCCTATCCTAGCGAATTAGATGCCATGTGGAATGATGACGAGTTGGGGTTCATCATCAATCCTGAGGCGGTTTTATTTGGGACTTTACCCGCTCAAGCATCATGTGCGGCGGATGCTGCAACTTCTCTTGTGGACAGTCCGATAGATAAATTGTTTTGGTGTGCAGGTGCGCAAGGAAGTATGTATCCCCTTACAGGACATGTGCAAGAGCATGTGGGTGGTGTACAGGCTTCTGTCTTGTTATCTGAGCGCATGAATTTCAAAATGCATCGTCAGGGGCTTTTATCGGACTCAATCGCTGCTGATAATTTTTTGGATACTAAAATTTGTTCTTCGCATTACAGCCCCATTCTTCCTAAATCACGATACCGCTATCAAATGGTTAATCCTTTACCTACTACAGGTTCTTGTTATCCCTTGGGACGTGCTACTTCTTTGTGGGAAGCAGGGCATGAATACCCGTATAAAGGCGAAGATTTTGGCTATCTGATTTGGCGAAAGCGTAACTGTTGTGCTTTTTAATTGAGGGATGAGTGATGAACAAAATACTGTTGGTTAGTACCTTGAGCACGTTCCTTTTGAATGGAATTAATCCTGCGTTTTCCCAAGAAATAGAACATTTCTCTCAGATTGAACGACAGGCGAGTATTCGTGCTAAGGAGTATGGGAATGATATTCAGCAAATTAGCAAAGGACTTACACCCTATAACCAATCACAAGAAATGACTCAGTATACAACCGAGTTAAGGCAGCGTTTTGAGCGCTCAGAATCGATGAGTACGCATTTAAAAAAAGTAAGTCATGTCGTGGTTTTTTTGTCATTTTCCATGCCTGGCAAGAGTCTTGAGTCTTGGTTGCTTCAGTGCAAAATCAGTGGGGCAACGCCTGTGATTCGTGGTCTGATTAACAATTCATTTAAAGAGACGATGAGCGCAATACAGGAGTTGAGTAAAAAAGTGGGGATTGGGATGCAGTTGGATCCTATTTTGTTTCAAACGTTTGGCATTAAACAAGTTCCTGCTGTGGTTTATGCCAAACATATTCCAGAATGCCCCTCCAATATGGATTGTAAACCTATAGCTTTTGATGTGCTTTATGGGGATGTCTCGTTGAATTATGCCTTGGGAAAAATCAATGAAGCACAGCCAGTAGATGATAGACGCGTAACACGGATGATAAATCGCTTGGAAGGGAGCTGGAAATGAAGTGTATATTAGGACTCATTGTGATGATTTTGTTTGCTCAAAGTCATGCAAAAAATGTGAATCAATCCTACAAAGATGGAGAACAATTTGCATCGACTCATCAACAGTATTCAGTTGATCTTTTAACGTCATTAAATGTATACGATATTCCAGGATATCAAGCCAATTTACCTCAAGAACACTATTACGGCGGAGTGACTCAAAAACATACTCGTCTTGAGTCCGATGCTCAATCGGAGATGCTTACTAATACAATGGGAAAAGAGGTAGTCGAAGGATTTAGTCAGCGGCCTTCCTATCGCATTAATCCAAATTCAGAATCCATGCAAAAGCTTGATCAAATTGCCGAACATGGAGACGCCATTATGCGTGGGGAAAATACTGAAAAAACGACCTGTACTTTAAAACCCCAAGAGTGCCAGTACACTTGGCAAGAAAAAACCTGCTTGAGCAGTAAAGCAACCGGAATATTGCATTGTGCAAAACATCTTCGTTTGGAGGTGGTTCCCTATAAAGCTGAAAATTACAGTCTATACCTTCGACATCGTGGGAGGAAGTATAGCCCCTATACAATATCCATTGATTTGAACCAAATGGATACTTGCACACAGGGACAATCCACCTGCTATACCCTATATCAAGGTTCTCAAGTCGCATCCGCCATAGTCTTTCCTGAACAGTGTACCTCAGTAAAAATTAGTATTACGGACAACAAGGGATTAGTTGTCGTTGAAAAAACGGTAAGTTGTACCGATAAAACCCTTTCTTTAAAAGTAGGGCAATGCCGATTCGGACGTTGCAACGTACCTTATACACACACCGTATCCATGACGGTGGAATCCAACCAAAGCCAAGAGTACTGGGATAATCAATGCCAGCATTTAGAACAAAAAACTAAAGAAGGGTTTTGTCATGTTAGCGAACCATTAAGTTGTGTTGAACCCAACCAAACGCGTGTAATCAATGAAGTCCCATTTACCCGTGCTTGTTGGAAGGAACGCGCGTCCTACAGTTGTGGGGGACAAGGAGAAAATACCTGTGACTCAACTCAGTTAGATAGGTGTGAGCAATCGGCTTCCGTATGTGTCAAAGAGACAGATGGACGATGCATGACGTATCAACAAACGTATCAATGTCCGTTAAACCAATGTACCGAGAATGAACTGATTTGTGGGCAGGATGCTTTTTGTTTAGAGGGTGATTGCAGTACGCATACCTATAATCCGTCAGATGAAAATGAATTTAAAAAAGCCATGTCTTCGTTATCCGCAGTGGCAGATGCATCGAAAACGTTCAATGGAAACGCTAATTACCTTTTTCAAGGCCAAAAAATGGAATGTTCCGATTTAATGCTTAACGTGGCCAATTGCTGTCGTGATGAAGGATGGGGGATTGATCTGAATCTTGCGCATTGCAGTGATGAGGAAAAGAAATTAGGAACAAATCGAGAAAATAAATTAGCAGTTCCCACCGGTAGATATTGCTACAAACGAAAAAAATTCCCAGGGGGATCTGTTTGTGTGGAGCATCATCAAACCTTTTGTGTCTTCCAATCCAAATTAGCGCGTATCGTTCAGGAACAAGGCCGTCGCAATCAATTAGGGATTAGCTTTGGATATGGTCAATATTCAAATTGTTCAGGGATTACGCCGCAGCAAATGCAATTAATCCAGTTTGAACACATCGATTTTTCTGAATTTTATCAGGACATTAAAGGAAGAATGAAGGAACCGGATTACCAACAGACTGCTAACGGTATAAGTGAACGTCTTAAGGGTTTTTATAGTCAAGGAGACATCAATGGTTAAATGGTTTTTAGTAGTGTTGATGTTATTGCTTAATACGCTTGTTTTTGCAAGTCACTCGTATTTGAACGAGCATGAAGCTGGGTGGTATTGGCATAAAGATCCCAAAGAGCCGGTTAAAAAAAGAACCAAGAAACAACAATCTGTTGCTCCTCCTATTAATGGTGTTGCTGATCCCGATAGAACATGGAAATTGATTGGAAAACGTGTTCAGCAAGCTCGTGCCAAGGCTATTTTGAATCCAACACCTCAAAATATTGCTCAAGCAAGACGAATGCAGCGTTTAGTGGTGGCGCAGGCCAATCTGTTTTCTGAGAAATGGATGCTCGATTTATTATTAAATCCGGATCAGGATGAGAGCTTAGTTAATCCGAGTAATGGTGCTGCGCGTGATTTATATAACAATCAAAGTAACCTTGAAAAGGAAAAGGCAATTACATTAATACGCCAAAGTTCGGGATTAATCTATTTTTATCAAGCAGGAGAGCCATACAGCGAGCGCATGGCTCAGGTGATTCGTGATTTTTCGATGAGTTATCAGTTGCCGTTAACTCCAGTTGCAATGACACAAAGTGTTTCCCCTGTGTTGCCTAATTCACGCATGGATTCAGGTGAGGCGTCCCAAATGGGTGTGAAACACATTCCTGCTGTGTTTGCTTTAAATCCTATCTCTCATAAACCAATGCCTATTGCCTACGGATTAATAAGCCATTCAGAACTTAAAGAACACATTTTAATGGCAATCAAGACCTTTCAATTTGGAGATTATAATGCGCGCTAAATGGACACTATTGTTGGTGATGAGTTTGTTTTGTTTCTCATCCTATGCTTTGACGAATGAGAATTCGCTTCATGCATTGTCCCAAAAGAAAGGGTTTTTCTTTTTCTTTAGTTCAAGCTGTCCTCATTGTCAACGATTTGCTCCTGTTCTAAAACATTGGAGTCAAAGCTATGGATTTAATGTAGTTGCCATTTCAATGGATGGAGGGTATTTGCCCGATTTTCCTTATGCGGTATTGGATGAGGGGCAATCTAAATTATTCCAAGTGACGGTTTTTCCTTCTTTATTTTTAGTTGATCCTCAAAATGAACAGGCGCATCTTGTGACTGAAGGGGCTATTGATGAGATGGAATTAACCAACAGGCTTCTCAAAATAAATCAATCTAATGGCACGCAGGTGGTGTTATGAAACGAATTATCTCTATTGGGGTGTTGGTCGGAGCTGCACTTTTGGGGAAGGCTTATGCAGAAACAGAAGGCGCGATTGGTAATGATTTAATGAGTTATTTTAAGTCACTGAATATGGGGGTTAATGTGACAAATCCTCGTGCTTATCAATCGCAAAAAGCAGGCTATTATACCGGTGGGAATTTATACGTTCGTAGTGGCATCAAAAATTTACAAATCATGCGAGTTAATTGGCCTAAAGTTTCTGCAGGATGCGGTGGCATTGACATTACTATGGGCGGATTTTCACACATTAAAGGTAAAGAATTCGTAGATTTCACAAAAAATGTATTAAATAACTCTCAAGGCCTGGCATTTCAATTAGCTTTAGAGCAAGCAACACCTCTATTAGGAAATGTGGGGACAAAATTACAAAATATTGCTACCTGGGTGAACCAAACAAACCAAAATTCCTGTGCAGTGGCAGAAAGTGCTGTTTTGGGGTTAGCTCCACGCACTCGTATGGCACAACAACACGCTTGCCAAGCGATTGGACATTCCAAAAATATTTTTTCAGACTGGGCTGAAGCACGTCAGGGCTGTGGAAAAGGTTCTGGTAATTATGATTATGATCGTGTCATTGACGAGAATAAATCAAATGATGAGGTCATCGATAATACAAATCTCGTTTGGAATGCATTACATAAGAACGGGTTATTCGCCAATGATCAAGAACTTGCGCAATTGATGATGACTTTATCTGGAACGGTTATTGTTACCCGTGATAAAGATGGGGTTCATGTACAACGTTTGGCCTCTCTAGTGAGCAACAATAATTTGATTAGTGGTCTGTTAAGAGGTGGGAATGTTTCAATTTATAAATGTGATGAATTGGTTAATTGCTTAAATCCAACATTAACTACAACCAATATTGATACGGATCATGGTTTGGCTTCAAAGGTACGTGATTTGATTTTGGACATGGCTTTGAAAATTAAATCCAATGAAGAACAAACCCCTGAGGTTATCGGGCTTATTGAATCCACACAATATCCCATCATGAAAATGGTGAGCGTACAAATGGCTTTAATCAAAGACAGTGCGGTCATGGATACCACCCGCTATTCAGAACCAATCGCCATAGATATTTTATTTCGTTATTTAAGCGACAGTTTACAGCTTGTAAAACAAGCATCTGGAGTAGTGAATTATCCAGCGTCCATGATGAAAGAATTTCAAACGGATTTATCGCAAGCTCGTCTTGAGCTGACCCAAATGGAAAGTACGGCACATCAACGAATGAGCATGGCGATGCAAATGATTCAAGAAACTCAAACCATTGAGCAAATGTTGGTTGGTGAGTTTTCCTCAGAGCTTACACAGTCTTTAAGTTGGGCTAATCAAATAAGGTGATTGAAATGGCAGTTATGGATATTTATACCATTACAGGCGGTGAGCTGCTTAAAGCATTTTATACAGCAACGGCTGCAATGTTTATTTATGACGGCATTCTTGGGATTTTTAGAACAGCTATTATTATTGGTGGGGTGTGTACTGTAGGTCAATTCATAGTAAAGCGAGATCCGAGGACGATGTTTTTATTCGTTCTTAAATATGCATTTGCCATTGCGTTTATCCTAACTCCTACCTGTACGGTGTTTATTCATGACAGAACTGATCCTTTGCGTGCGGATTTAACTGTAGATAACGTACCGCTTGTTCTTGGGGTTGTTGGCGGACTAAGCAGCAAGTTAAGCGATAAAATCACTCAAATGTTTGAGTTTTTTTTCCATTCTCCCAATGACATGGATTACAGTCAAACGGGTATGATTATGGGGGCAAAGCTCTTTTTATCCGCATCCCATATCAAAATTACAGATCCTTTGTTCAATTCCAACATGCAGAAATTTATGCAGCAGTGTGTCTTTTATGATGTGATGTATGGCCGATATACTTTAAAAGATCTGAATCAATCCAAAGATATCTGGGATTTAGTTAAAACGAACTCTTCAATAGCACGTGGCTTTATCTATGATGGTTCGTATAAATCTTGCCTTGAAGCAGCCGCACTTTTAGATAACTCATGGGAAAGTGTCATTGCGGATGCTAAATCAAAATATGCCGGATTTGCTTTTGGTAATCACACGGAAGCACTGGCCAATTTTGAAAAATATTTACCTCAAACCTTCAATCACTTAACAGCCATGTCAGGAGATGCAAGTGCGCTTATCCGTCAAAATATGATGGCTAATGCGATTCGAGATGGCGTTTTCTCTATGGGTGCTCGGGTGAATTCTAAAGCGGCAATTGAGAGTTTTTCAGCCAGTAGAGCATTTGAGAAAATACCTGCTGCGTTAAGTAATATTGGTTTAATGTCCGCTTATTGGCTGCCAATTCTTCATAGTCTTATATTTTGTGTCGTCATCGGTTGTTCTGTTTTTCTCTTATTTTTCCTTCCCTTTCCTGTAGGAATCTCATTTTTACAATTTTACGGGACTCTTTATATTTGGTTGGCATTATGGGCGCCGATATTTACGGTAATTAATTACATTATGACCATCTTATCTCAGTATTCTTTATCATTTGTCTCAATTAATGCTACAACGATGTCCTATCAATCAGGGATTAACGAAATGTATGAGAATATGGCGGCGTTAGGCGGCTATTTGATGATGGCGACTGTCGGATTAAGTTATACCCTTATTAATCGAAGAATTGGAGGTTTTGTCTCTTTGGCACAGCAATCAGGAGGGGTTGTTCAAAATGCAGCTTCCTCTGCTGCCGAAGAGGCACAAATGGGGAATTACAGTTATGGAAATACCAGCTTTGCAAATCAGAATAGTTTTAACAGTAATGCGTTTCATACTGACCGAAATGCCAGGGTGTCTTTAGGAGGTGTTGAAACCAGTCTTGAGGGTGGATCTATAGCGCGGATTGCTCGTGATGGAAGTGAATCGCTGACCATGGCAACAGCAACGTCTCATACTCCATTAAATATTCAGTTAGGAGAAAGTAATCGTTTGGCCTTTTCCCAATTAGCGGACAGTGCACAAACAGCAGGATTTCAAAAGTCTGTTGCATCGTCTGAACAGTATGCCTCTTCACTTCGAAGTTTGTCTGAGCTTGGGGATACTCAGTCTCATAGCGCTCAAAGTGGGCAAGGATATCAAATTTCTAATTCTTCGGGATTTAATACGGCAGCATCTAAAGTATCAAACTTGATTGATAATTTTGCACGAGATCATAATATTTCTCGCGATGAGGCAACGAAGGTTTTAACTGCGGCGAGTGTTAATTTCGGATTATCTGGAGGTTTCGGAACAGGTTCAGGAGTTCCTGGTCCAAAAGGGAATATTGAGTTGGGAGGAAATATTCGCCATGAACGAGATGGGTCTACATCGCATCAAGATGCGCACTTAATGAATGAAGCGCGACGTTTTTCTGAAGAGAATCATTTCACGGATGTGGTTAATGAAGCACGTCAGGCGACTAAAGACAATCATTTTAGAACATCCGATGAGCATAGCGGACGATTGGCTAATAATTTTTCGTCAGGATTTGATAAATCCATGAACTATCGGGATGAAGCAATCGCTAATTTTTCGGAATCAGAAAGCTATCATCGGCAGGCTTCTATGTCTAATGAACAAGTTTCCTCAATTAACTTGGATGCGCAAACAGGGTTTATTGATTGGTTATCACATCATAAAGCACCCAATAGTCAGGGAATGATTGGACTCCAGCAAGCCGAATGGATGATTAGGCACGACCCTGAGTTAGCACAATCCTATGCGCGTGAATTTGTGGCTGACAAAACCAGTCAATCCGTGAATCAATTTCAAAAGAGTCATGCGATAAACTCTCATCATATAGGGCAAAAGAATGAGCAATTTAGGCAGCAGGTTCCAGGAGGAAATCGGGTTGATGAGGCGCTATCTGGATATACAAATTCTTTAGAACAGCGCATTAAAAATACAAATGTAGGACACGTATCGAATTCTGTAAAAGCCCAGGTCAAACAAGACAGCAAACAGGTTCACAAAGAAATGCTGGAACGAGTCGAGCCAATTGTGGAGCAAGGATCTCAAGTGATGCAAGATGTCATTGTTGCACAATCAAATAAGGATATTAAATCATGATTACCAAGAGTTTGTCCCGTAGGGATTGCCATAGGTATCTACGCCACTGCTTCCTGACATGGGGCGTCCTGAGCTTGGATTTATACTCACAGATGAACCATAGCTGTAACCGCGATACGCACTGGATGAACCATTGGAATGATTTATTTGAGATAATGATGAGCTATCCCCTATTGGATATCCTTGAGCCAATACATAGCCTTTATCCCATAGAGCAATATTCAAGCCAAAGAGATATCCCACAACATAAGCTGCAAGAGGGGTGCAGATCTCCAGTACCCAATCGATATATAGAAAGAACCGATGATTTTGTCTGGGAAAGAAATCAAAAGCTAAAAAGGTCAACACTACGGCTAAGGCAACAAGAAAACCCACTAAATGAGCAGCTCGTTGTACTTTTATGCGTAATGAAGGGCGTATTTCGTCTACAGAATAAATTAATTCTCTTTTCGCCATAAAAAATCCTCCTTTTTTACTTATTTTAGCGCGATTTTTAGATATTTGATATCAATAGGGAGTGAAAAATGGCAGTAAATCCTACTAAATTATTTATAAGAGGCGGACAAACATTTTTGCACAACGTGCGTATGTTTACGCAGGTAGGTAAAAAGGTTTCTCTAGCGATGCTGATTATTGCACTAGGCATGATCGTTGTTACTTTTTATTTAAATACTTCGAATTATCAACGGTATATTGGTAAAGAGTGGGTAAAAGCTCATGCATTACTTCTGATCCAAAATAGATCCAAACAAATCGTTAAGATGCCAACGGGTGAATCTTATCCTGTGTATTCAGAGCAAGTGATTAAAGCGCCAATGGTGCTGAATCATGTGAATCAATTAAAAACCAAATTATTCATAAGCGTGATAGAAGCTTGTGTACTTGCTCTTCTTTCATTGATTTTCATCGTGCATTGGCTTCAAAAGAAAGGAGAGCGTCAGAGTCAATCTAAAATAGTTCGTGGTAGTAATCTGGTGGCCGAAAATGAATTAAAGAAGTGTATTAAGAAAACAGGTAAAACATCACCTTATCGTATTGGTTCGGTTTATTTGCCTTTTGGTTCAGAAACACAGCACATACAAATTGTAGGAACCACAGGAAGTGGTAAAACAGTAGCGATTCGTGATTTGTTAATGACGATTCGTGAACGAGGTGAGCGTGCCATTATCTATGATAAAGGAGGCACTTACTTATCACGTTTTTTTCGAGAAGATCAGGATGTTTTATTAAATCCGTTAGATGAGCGCGGCCACTCATGGAATGTATGGGCGGAATGTGAAGATAAAGCGGATTTAGAAGCCTTAGCTGAGGCTATTATGCCGATGCCTATTAATAACACGATGGATCCCTTTTGGATTCATGCAGCTAGGATGATTTTTGTCTCCACTGCGAATGAATTAAAAAATCATCCTCATCGCTCTAATCTTATGTTGTTGCAATATTTGCTCACCACAGATCTGGAAAAAATCCATCATTTATTGCGTCATACGGAGGCTGGCTCTTTGGTGTCAGAAAAAGTACAAAAAACTGCTTTAAACGTTAAAACGGTTATGGCAACTTATTTAAAATCATTGCTTTATTTAAAAGATGATGGCGATATTTTTTCAATTCGCGATTGGATTTTAAATGATCAAGGCAATTCGTGTTTGTTTGTTAGTTCAGACGGACGAAAACACCCAACCATAAGACCACTTATCTCTGCATGGATTAACACAGCGACTAAAGAATTACTGAGTTTGCCACCTAATGATCATCGGCGAGTTTGGTTTATCTTGGATGAGCTTACCACCATGCATGCTTTGCCCTTTTTAGGATCGGTTAAATCAGAAAGTCGTAAATTTGGTGGTTGCTTTGTTCTTGGACATCATGGGGCATCGCAATTGAGAACAATTTATGGAAATGATGGAGCAACGTCTATTTCAGGATTATGTTCAACGCGTATTTATTTGCGCCTTCCTGAAGACGGTGATGCAGAACCTGCTTCTCGTAATTTATGTTCTTACGAGATTGAAGAAGTTAATGAATCTATAAGTTATGGGGCAAATACCATGCGTGACGGGGTCTCTGTGTCACGGCAAACTAGAGAAAAACGGTTGGTGATGCCTACCGAAATTCAGGTGCTTGATGATTTAGAGGGCTATTTACGTGTTAAAGGAAATTTTCCAGCCGCAAAAATCAATTTAAATTACGTAGAGTATCCAGTGAAACATCCCGAATTTATTGCGCGAAAAATAGATAGTGATCCACTTCGCCAGGAAGTAGAGCAATTAGTCGATACCTATACCGATCCTATTCTTGCCTCATCACATGATACGGCCTTGGAAGAAGCTTCTAAACACGATGAAAAGGAAAAGAAAACTGATTGCTTGAACAAGAATGCACGTGTTGAATTTGATTTAAACTAAGGAATGTTCATGGCACTTTATTTGATTCAAAAATATAAATTAGATAAATCAGGAAGACATCCTGTACCGCAAGTGTATTCTCAATTAACAGAACGAGAACGCGCACTGCTCATCGATTTTTTTATATTGGATGGTTTGTTGACTTCTGATGAGAAAAAAGAAATTTTACATCTTTGCAGAACGATCCATGAGCGTGATCTATGGATTCAATGTGATTGTCTTAATGGGAGACTCCAGCCTGTTTTTCGTTTTAATAGGGCATCAAGCGGGTCACTTTATTTGCATCATATTACCTCCCGTGCAGAGCATTCCCAGCAGTGTGTGTTTAAAGAACGGATTTGGACTGCTCAAGAAAAAAAAATAACCAAGACAGCCCAGCATACTAAAAAACTAACTCCACTCAATTTAGTCCCTAAAAAATCAATAGGGATATTAGCACTGAAAAAGGAAGAAAAATCCCAGAAAAATACATTATCATCAGCAAGTAGGCGCTCTCCATTATGCCAGGCACTGTACAGGCTTATTGATGATGCAGGGGTTAATGTGATTAGTCCAACGAACAAAGTAAGTCCATTTAAAGCGATTGAGCAGGCTGCTTTAAGCATTGAGATTCAACCTAAAAAAAAGCTGCGCGATTACCTATATATTAATCCTTCCTCTTTTTATAAAGCAGCTTATATGCTTAAAGCAGATCAAACTTATTGGTCAAAAGAGATTAGAAAGCATGCATTAATGTTGGTTAAGGTAAAAGAATTTCATGAACGAGTTATGGAAGTATTCCTACCTGATGGGGCTACTCAAAAAATAGAAATTAGTAACCGAATTTACTGTTCATCAGGGCGATTTAGTCCACGCACACCGCCCTTTATGGCCTTGATCTTAATTACTGATTCAACAGAATCCTCCAATTATTATCAACCATTTAATGCGTTTATTGTCCCTTGCTATTCAGAAAAGACATTTATTCCCGTGGATAGTTATTACGAGCGTGAAGTATTAAGGCGATTATTTGCCCTTCAATTTGAATGGACACAAAAAGGTTGGCATTTGGAGATCATAAAACCGTTGTTTGATATTGAAATCAAGGTTGATGACTGTGAATCTGAAAGGGAAGGTGTTTTACCAGACTTTATTTTAAGGACGCCTACGAAACAACTCATTATTGAGGTCAATGGCTCACATGAGCCGGAGTATCTTCAACGAAAACAACGAGTACATCAAAAAATGGGACAATTAGGGACGGTTTTATCTTTCGATGCCTATGGTGCCGAGAAAGATGACCGCCTTAGTTTCAAGATGAGCCAATTCATTGTTCAAATTAAAAATCATTTAACCAATATCGGATAAGGGGAGGGCTTATGAAGCATAATAATTATCGCCGTATTCATTCAATTGCTTACTTACATCCCTATTCGATTAAAAAATATCGACTTAAGTTAAATAGGCATGATTGTCCTAAATGTAAAAAATACATGTTAAGGTACAAATGGGATAAAAAATATTGGTGGCGTTGCTCCAATCATCATTGTTCCTTTAACGCTCCAGATGCTAGTGGTATGCCAAAGCTTCTCACTAATAAACAATCAAAGGATTTATACTTTATAAATCAACTTGAATATATATTATTTATGTCTCACTTAGATAGCGATCTTCGTGCAAACATTTTAGTTCGATTAATCAAAAGAAAAAATCTGGATGGATTGCCTCAAAAATTTATTTTGATGTATCACAAATTGATTGAGCCTATAAGAAAATCCATTTCTTTTGCACCATGTCGTGCCTGCAACAACGTATTGAATAGAAATGACTCAGGTGAATCGCTTCAGGTAGGCGATGGCGAATATTTGTGTCGCATTTGTTACGGTTATTAAAGACGGAATTAATTATGCTTAGTGTTCAACCATTGAAATCAGCTCAGGGAGCTGCTGACTATTATGCAGCAGCATTTAATTATTATGCAGGTGACGCGCAAGCTTTAAGATGGCTTGGAAAAGGGGCTGAATATTTTGGTTTATCTGGTGTAGTGGAAAAAGAGCAAATGCTTCAATTGCTTGAAGGAAAAGTACCAAATGGACAAGTGCTGCAAAATAAAAAAGGAGAACACCGACCTGGATTTGACATGACTTTTTCAGCTCCGAAAAGTGTCTCTATTTTAATTGGTTTACAAGCAGATTCTAAATTAGAACAACTTCATGATTTGGCTGTAGAACGCGCTATAAGCCGTATTGAAAAGGAATTTGCCCAAGCACGTGTCGTTATTGATGGTAAAGTCCACTATGTTGACACGGGAAAGCTTATTGTTGCTGCGTTTAGACAACCTTCTTCTCGTGCAAACGATCCTGCTACGCATACGCATGGGGTAACGATGAACATCACGGTTACTGATGAAGACGGTAAAGCACGTTCATTAGCTTCTGATATTCATGGAAATCAAGGAGTTGTAGAGCAATTACAACAATATGTGACTTATGGTGGGCTAGCTTATCGTACTGAGCTTGCCAATCTCATGAAAGAAGATAACTACCGATTAGAAGACGTTGGTAAAGGAATGTTTGAAATCGAGGGGTTTTCCAAAGAAGTATTACGTGAGTTTTCCACAAGACGTGTAGACATTGAAGAGAAAATGCAAGAGGAAGGATGGGAAGGATCTCGCATGGCGAGTAAAGCAACCCTTTTGACGCGCCCATCTAAAGAAGAGCATGACATTAACATTTTAAGGGCTGATTGGAGGGAGCGTGCAGATAAATTGGGATTTGATGCTCATGATTTTGTTACAACACATAAAGAAGGAACTATCAAACTTGAAACACCAAGTCTTTTTGAATCGTTAAAATCCAAAATTTTTTCTCGATTTTATGAAAAAAAAGATTTGATTGCTTTGGAGGCAAAAGAAGCAGTATTTGTAGCGATTGAATCTATAGCACAGAAAGAAAGTGTGTTTGCTGTACGTGATTTAAAAGAAGCTGCATTGCGACATACACTTATAGGAAAAACTATTGTTTCTATCCATGCAATTGAACAATGTATTGAGCACCATATTAATAACCAAACGTTATATGAAGCAATCGACCCTCTAACTCAAAGAAACATGCTGACTACACCTTGGGCATTAACTCTGGAAACTGAAACATTAGCACGAATTAACGCTAATCAAGGGGTAGTAAAGCCTATAGCAAGCAATGCATCGGTGACACGGTTAATCAATGAATTTGAGGCAAACTCGAAGTATGGGTTAACTCCTTCACAAAAAAATGCTTTGTTACAAACATTTACTTCCAACGATCGTTTTCAGGCAATTCAAGGATATGCAGGAACAGGAAAAACAACCATGCTTCAGTTAACGAAGCAATTAGCAGAAGAAAAAGGATTTGAACTTCGAGGAATCGCGGTCACAAGCTCTGCGGTGAATGAGTTAAGAAACAAAGCAGGTATTAACGCTGATGTGTTTCCCATCGTGCATCAAGAATTACTTAACGCTAAAAAAAATTCACTACAAAAAACAATTTTTATCCTTGATGAAGCCTCCATGCTCTCTACAATTCAAGGTCATGAATTAGTGAAGCTCATTGAACAAAAGGGAGGAAGACAGATTTTGTCTGGAGATGATGCTCAATTATCCAGTGTGAAATGTGGCCGAATTTTTGGGCAAGCCCAAGAATATGGAATTCAAACCAGCAAGCTTACTGACATCATTCGACAAACCAATGAAAACGCTAAGGCTTCTGTTAAATATTCCATTGAGCGCGAACTGTACAACTCCATACAAAAAATTAACGAAGTGAAAGAGCTGAAAACTCATGAAGAACGAATCTCAGAAGTGGCGCATCGTTGGCTTTCCCTATCCCAATCGGTTCGAGATAGAACCCTGGTTTTTGCGCCAACCCATTCAAATCGCCAAAAAATAACAGCAATAATACGCGAAGGATTAAAAAAAGAAGGTACTTTAAATAATAAAGAGTTCATTTTTAGCACATTAAAATCTAAACCCATAGAGGAAGTAGAATTTCATCATACTCAATATTATCAAACCGGTGATGTGCTTCGTTTCAATGTAACATTGCCTAAAAGCAAGATTAAATCAGGGGATTATTTAACTGTAGGTGCCATTAATGATAAACATCGGAACACTAATAAAATTCCGTTAATCAAAGGAGATGGAACACAGACGTTATTACGATTAAATGAGCTTCCTAAATACAACCCAAGCCGTGCAGGACTAAATCGGATTATTGAGTGTTATGAGCAACAGGAGCTGGCTCTTTGTACCAACGACAAGGTACTGATTACTCGAAATAATCGTCAATCAGGATTGGTCAACTCAGAGCTGGCTTGTGTAAAAGCAATCGATGAACAGAATATCACTTTAACTTTTGAGAGCGATGGACGAGAAAAAACATTTCCTTTTAATGCACCTGAACTAAAACATCTGGATCATGGTTATGTGTTAACGAATATGAAAGTGCAAGGGAAAGATAAAACCTATGCCATTGGGCTTATTGAATCATACAATAAATTTTCAGCCACACTGAGAAATTATTACGTACAAATTTCACGTGCTGTGGTCAACATGACCTTGATTACCGATGATAAGACTCGGTTAACCAAAGCATTGGAATTCAACGAGGACACTAAAAAAACTGCTTTGGATTATGTTTCTGGCCAAAAAGTAGAACAACATGAGCAACGTTTTGAACACCACCCTAATTCAATACCCATTGGAGACATAAAGAACCAAAAGCTTCATTATGAACAGTTGCGCTTAAACGAACGCTCGATTCTAGATCAATATCTTGTCGTTAAAAAAGAGGATAAAAAACACTTGTGCTCTAAATTGTCTTGGGAGATTTGTACCAATCCTAATTTAGGTAAACTGGCGCGAGTACAGTTGGGTGTTTCAGAAGCTACACTCAAAAAAGAAGCCCTGAAAGTACAAACGCTTAGGCTATTAAAAGAACTTAATCATGATGAGCAGGGTAAATTACGGACTGTTAAGTCGTACATTAACTTATCTCATAAAGCATCTAAAGAATGGAAGTCCGTTTCTCAAAACAAGAACAATACACTCCAGGAAAAAATATATTTTAATACTGCTACAAAAAGAAATGAACTTGCTTACAAAATCGCAGAGAACATAGAAGAGTATAAGCCTTACCTGGAACATTTCTCTGTTGGTAAAACAAACAGGCTTGGCTTATCCCAGTATCGCATAGAAAAAGAAGATGAACATGCAATAAAGCAACTTGAAAAATTGGGGGTTCATGCAGAAAAACATCAGATTGTTGTTGAGTTAGGGCATTTTTTTAAAGAACAACACCTTGAAAATAAAGAATCCTTAGCGGTTACGCTAAAAGAACAATCCAAAAAAATTCATCCACATTTAATTAGATTGAGCCATGAAACGAATAAACCCTTGATTGCGCTATGGACTGAAATTAATCATCATGCAAAAAATCATGAGGAAAAACAATTTTGTACGCAACTAAACCTTCAAGAAAAAGCATTTTTTAACCTGGTGAAAGAGTATAAATCGCTTAATCGTGAATTAGCTACTCATTTTTCGAGCAAACTCTATTGCCTTGAAAAGGGGATTGAAATCCCTGCAAACTTAGAGGAACAGCAAATAAAAAGCACTCTATTAAGAAATCAAATAGCAGAAAAAATTCAAAATGGGGCGCATGTTAATAAAGTATTGGACTTTTTTAAACTTGATGAAGAAAAGCTCACAAAGCAAGCCAACACCCATAATAAACGCGAAACAGTATTATCGTTTAAAGAAAATCATTCTAACTTTAAGGAGCGTCAAGAAGCCGCATTAAAAATCGCAAGTGACATTAAAGCATATTATCCTTTAATTAAAGAATTTGATATTAATACAAAAAGATTAAATACCTTTATTAGAGTTGAGGAAAGAAAGTCATTCATTAACGAATTATCTGACGCGCAAAAAATAAATTACCTAAAACTCATTGATTATAAGATTACCAGCCGAAAGGCTGGGGCTACCTGGAATGATCTATTTCAAGATAAAGAACAAGGTAAATTTATTTCCCAAGAACAGTTGAACCGTGCTCAACAATTAACGGCAAAACGAAATAGTCTTGCGTATTTTCTTCATGATAAAACTGAATTAAAAACGATTTTTGAACAAGAAAGGGTGGATGTAACAAAAATAGAAACTCACTCAAAACAACACAAGTCTCGTTTAGAACATGTAAAACAAATGAATTTGTCCAAAGAAAACTTCTTGAATCAATTAAAACATCGTGTGCCTCAAATGAATCAATATGAAGCACGTTCTTGGCATAAATCATGGGATGAGTTCACACGCCAAGTGGGAAAAATCACAAACCAATTCACTCTTTATGAGCAGGTTATTACTTCAAAAAAAAATAACCCTCTAAGCATTACAGAAGAGCAAAAAGCCTTGTTAAATAAATATGAATTAGGCTATGGGGTAACACAAAATAATCGTGTTAATTCAATTCCTAATAAAACAAATAACCGCATTATTAAAGTAAATGAATTCTTTGATGCTAAAACAATCAATAATTCATTGCTCGCTAAACCAGAAGAAACCTATCGTGCCATATTTGGAGAACCTAAGAAAATAACTTCAAGGGAAATGCGCTACTCTGGAGGGCTAGTTATTTCTTTAAAAGGGAATAAATCTGGATGTTGGTATGATTTTTCTGAAGGGGTTGGTGGCAGCCCATTACAGGCTATTATGCGCGAACGTGGAATGGATTTTAATGAGGCGTTAAAGGAAGGATCAAGCATTTCTGGGAATTACAGTTTTAATAATTCTAATGCAATTCGTCAATTAAAATCCGAGAAAAATCAAATCGATATAAATGAGGAAAAAAACAAAATACGTTCTGCAAAAAGCATCGTGAAAGGGGGTATATCTATAAAAAATACTTTGGGTGAACGCTACTTAAAACAACATCGTGGTATTGAAAATCCTGATCGCCTTAATGTTTTATTTTGGCCTAAAGGTTCTGCATGGAAAGGCATAGATGATAATGGAAATCTCTATGAGAGAATAAATAAAATCCCTGCCTTATTAATCCCTGCATACAATGAAAAAAATGAACTAACTGGTGTTCAAAGAATATATTTAGATCCAAAAACTGGAAAGAAAAATACATTTCTTGAAACGGCAAAACTATCCCAAGGGAAAATAGAAAATAGCGCAGGAATACTTCAAAGGGGAGAGAAATTTGGAAGACTTTATTTGACCGAAGGTCCAGAAACGGGTGCATCAATTGCCATGGCCGATCCAAAGTCAACAGTATTGTCTTCTTTAGGTCTTTCCAATTTAAAAAATTTAAGCTTGCTTATCAAAAGATTTCACCCTAAAGAAGTAATTATTGCAGGTGACAACGATACTTTATCAAAAAATAAAGCATTAAATATAACTTATGAAGCACAAAATCATTATAAAGTTAATGGTATCGATACACGCATTATCATACCAAAATCATTGCCTGGAATGGAAAAAACGGACTGGAATGATGTGCATAAAAGTTATGGGTTATCTGCCATTAAAGAACAAATTGGAATTGTTAATAAAGATATAAAAATTCATGATATAGCCAAAAATTTATTTCAAGAAAAATCAAACCTTAAAGAAAATTATACGGCCATTTATGACCGGTCGATTGGTCAAGTAAATAAAGAAAATACGCTTTTGAATCGAATGGAACAACGGAAATCTCATACTAATTATTCGACTATAGAAAATTATAATAAAATTAAATCACATGAAATTAACCCCACTTCTTCCAAAATAGAAAGGAATCAAAAAGCGTTGGATTTAGAGCTTTAATTAATTAAAGCTCTTCCTGTTTTATACCCATTAACTCCTGATATTTATCATTAGTTAAGTCCTGAAGTTTCTTAAACTCATCCTGACCATATTGAAGCTGGGATGTGGCTATGTTTTTTAATAGCGCATTCATTTGAATTGCTAATTTAAAACAATGTTGTTCTATCTTGCTAAACCGATCTTCTGGGTTTTTTATTTCATTCTTATTTTCAGTGACCATTAAACCAATTTCAGTCATTTTTGCCACGGTATAAGACAAAGAATCGTCATTATCTCCTGCATAATTTATAAGTCGTTCATAAAGATCTTTAGGAAGTGATACGGTGACACGAGGCATTAAAATCTCCTTATTTTTTGTTTTTCTTTATTTTATGTGATGCATTTGTTATGAACTGGGTGATGCATAATCGATGCACTTGGAACCCTTTAAAATACTATATCACTTCTGTGTTTGACGCACAATTCTTCACAAGAGATGCATTTATGATGCATGCATATGCTTGAGTATTAGTCATAAAAAAGTGTGTTCGTGATTCAATTCGTTAAATTATTAACCTACATAAAAATTCATTTTGGAAATCTTCACATTTCCAATAAAAACATATAATAATCAATTAGTTATCACGAAGCATTCTAATGCGAAAGGTGTGCTTGTTTTAGAAAGTTCTATTATTGTGTTTTTATTTGCCATGATTTTTTTTGTTGTTTTTGTTTGATTTTTTGTTGAGCGCAGTTCAATTGCGCGTGTGTGATTGGTGGTGCTATGCTTGGCTTCGCCACTTAATTAAATTTTTATTACAGGAGTATATCTTATGAAATGGATTAAAATAATCTTTAAACCCATCATATGGTTTTTTAAAAATCTTGCCGTACCTAACCCCAATTATCAGAATAATATTAACCAGAGAAACAATAATAATGAAACAAAAATCAATCCTTCTACTGGCCTTCCAATGATTGGTAATCTGGACAGTATGGGAAACTCTTTTGGCTCAAGTGCATCGGACAGAAACCATAATTGGAACAATGATTATCATCGTCAAAATTCTTCTTATACTAGCAGCTATGATTCATTTACTAATCGTTATTAAAAAAGTGCGTGATTCGCATACTATGATGATGGAGTAGTGATCTAACTAAATCAATAAAAATAAAGCTCTTGATTTTCAATGAAATTGATTGACACATTGATATCATTATGAAACATTTTTTTAGTAAATATATTTTGAATTTTATGCGCTACTTTTTAATGAAAAAAACACTCAAGTTTGATACCTTATAAAATATAGTAAATGGAGAGAAAAATATGGCATTAATCGCAGCAAAAAAGATAAAAGATAAAGAAAAAATCAAATTAGAAATAGACAAGGATATTTATTCTGAAATTCAACAATATTGTTCATGGGCAGGAATTAACGAAATCGATTATTTCTTTGAAGAGGCGGCTCAATTAATTTTCTCTAAGGATAAGGATTGGAAAAATCACCAACGCCCCAGTAAGAATGTTAAAAAGAGAGAAACTATTTAATCAAATGAATATTAGATCCTTACAGATAAAAATGCATTCTTTAAGTCTGATTTTTATGTTAATTAAAAAAAGATCTTATTCATCGTATTCTTGCTAGCGATTTTTAATTATAAACTGATTTTTTATTTTTTATTTTTTATTTTTTATTTTCATTTAATTTATTTGTCAATAAATGTTTAGATAAAATAAATATGGATCATCAAATGCTGTATTTTTCAGCCATCTTGGCAATCAATATATTTGTTATTGTTAACGTATCGCTATCCTATAAATTGCGTAAAAATACATTAAACGAAAAGGAGCTATTATGAACTTTTTAAGTTCATTGTTAAATGAACATAGTTTATCACTTTTGATTTTGTTTATATCAACTCCATTGCTGGCATATTTTCACTTTTATTTTAAACCCAATGAATACCATCGAATGGTTAAAAAATTTGAGTCTATGAGTGATGCGCAGTTTCTAACTGCACGAAAAACATATGCCCGGTTAAGTAAGGACTCATCACGAGCATACAGTGATGTAGAACTTAAACGTATTATTAGAAATAACAATTTGAATGAACATGAAGTACATTTATGGCTGCGTGAATGTAAGGCATCCGAATAACAGTGCAACACTTGATAGGACTATTTTTTCTCTGTTGCAAAACCCCAGTAAGGTTATCCACTTCAGTTTTTTAGTTTAAAATTGTATTCATTGATGTTAAGCGAGGGGATACCTCGCTTAGAAGTCATAGACTATCTTTTCATCTCCATCATTTTTTCAGTCAATGTCCACAAGGCACGATTTAATTTCACATTTTGATCAATGGCTTTTACTTCTCTCGTTTTTGTTCGAGTGGTATAACCGTATTTATTTAAACGATAGGCACGGATACCACCTTTAATCAAGTTTTCTTGTATGACATTAAACACCGTAAACAGATCACTATCTTTTTGATCAACATAACGTCTTGGTTGAAGTAAGCTTTGAGGTTTAACCATCATTGCCCCCTCTTCATCAGAAAACTTTAGTGCATGGGCAGCTTCAGCAAAAATCCCTTTTTCATCAGCGTTCAAATGAATTGAGGCCATATCATCAGAAACATCCAGCATCTGATTCGCTGTTTCAATCACTTTGTAAGTGCCTTCAATAACATTTCCAATAACATCACCCTGATGTTTAATTCTGATCTCGTTATACGCTTGCCCAGCAATCATTCCATTGCCACACACAAGCCGAAAAAGACCCGCCATTAAACGATAGGAAGACAGTCCATCATGTGAGTTGATAAGAACAAGCTCTGGGTAAAGCCCTTGATTATTTTGTAAGGCGTCATGACGTTGAAAACGAAGCATATGTTTTGCAAATGCTTTAGATTCTTGACGTTGGCTCATGGTCTGAGTTGCCCATGTTGGGAAGAATCCTTCTGACATTAATTTATCAATGATTTGCTCTGTTGAGATGGGTGCGTACTTATTGCTTGTTTTATGAGAGCTGGCTTGTGTGAAAATGGAAGGTGCCAATTTAAATAGTTTTTCTTTTGATAAGACTGGTAGCATGTTGTTCTCCTATGTTTTTTCTATTTGTTCTCAAGGAACAAGATCATTATCACATACTAATCAATAATTATCAACTTATTTTATAAACTTTGTTTATAATTAATTGTTATAAAATTTGTTTACATTTAGCAAGTACCTTGATATACTCTTTCTTGTCTTAAAGACAAAGTGTAAAAACATAGGAGAACACAATGACTATTCCAAAAATTATCCAGCAGCAATTACTCCATACTAATAAAGCCATCGTATGGTCTTGGCGCGTATCCAAATGGTATGAAGTTTCAGAGACTACTCTTGCATTGCGAGTCCATGCGCGTTACTTAAATGGTTTTGTCTGTATCGAACTGGATGAGGGGCAAGACTTATACACTATTTCCTTTTTCCTTAATAAAAGTATTGAAGATATGCTGGTGTGGCCAGTGATACCCTATAAACAGATGAAAGGAGTTTATTGCGATCAACTGGTTGAATTTATTGATAATAGAATAGAAAAAATACCAAATTATAAATATTGAAGTCCTCCAACCTCCAGATAGTTCTGGAGGTTGGCAAACATCAGAGGGGATTTAATGAAAAAACTATCATTTGCTGTAAAAGCGAATATGAATAAACCACCCAGGGTGCATGTTCAGTCATCGGATAAAAAAACAACCTATGGAGCATTTCAGGCCAATGATTGCAGTGAATTTAATAGCTGGGAGAAGCTGAATCCTGAGGAAACCATTGAATTAAAGCAATACATGAACAATCTGATAGCGATTGAGCACTACTTTTCAACACAGTCTCTTGGGGAACAAAAAGATTTCAGAATTCGATTGCCAGGAAGTTTTATTCAGGCCATTTCTGAATTAAGTGTTATTTGCCTTGAAGAAGGCATTAATCTTGATGTCTATGATGCGATGATAAGTGCTGCAATTCAGCAACTTAAAATCAAAACGTCTTCTCTTTCTGATGATAAAAAACAACGTGCCCTAGCCGTACTTAATAACATTGGTTTGGCAGAAAACAACAAGCCTGATGTTTCCCTGAAAATACAAGCCGTCTTCTCCGAGCTACTATCCATCCATAATAAATCAGAGAAACTGCACCAGAAAGCTATAGCATTATTTAACAAAGATAAAAGCATTGCTCCTAAGACCATCGAAGAAATTGCCAAAGGCGAGCTAACAACCTCTCGATGGCTGGTAACTTGTGCTATAGAGATTTTGCTGGAAGAAAAACCGGATATATTACAGAAATCATTGTCTGATGAAGATATTCTTTTTTTATGGGCTAATCCCTTATTGAAAAATAATATACCGAAAGAAGAATTATTCAAGAAGCTGGAATCACTGACAAATTGTGAATCCTTAATAAAAAAACTGGGTTCAATGAACAATTAGCATTGAAAATTTTGCAATTATCACATTTATGCTATAATTAACTATGAAAGTAAAATTTTATCAAAAACAATCGGGAAAAAATCCCGTGGCGGAATTCCTAAATGATTTGCCGTCAGATGAGATAGCACGTATTGCTGGTTGTTTGAAAAACATAGAGGAACTTGGCTTTGATAGCCCACGAGTGCAATTTAGACAAATAAAAGGCTCACTCTGGGAAATTAAAATCAAAACATCTCGCAGTGGCTATCGTTTTTTTTACGTTTGCATTCAAAAAGAAATTATTGTGCTTTTGCATGCATACAAGAAACAGTCGCAAAAAGCACCCAAGCAAGAGATTGAACTTGCTGAAAAACGCATGATGGAGGTATACGATAATGAAAGCACTTACCTTGAATGAGTTCATTGACAATAAAATTCAACAGGATGATGAGTTTGCAAAGCATTATGAGCGCGAGCAGATCATTAACAACATTGCAGTGATGATCGCTAATGCACGTAAAGAGCGTCACATGACTCAATCTGAACTGGCAAAAAAAATTGGCAGCAAACAGTCCGTTGTCTCTCGGCTCGAAAGTGGCAGCAGCGCCTTTATTCCTTCACTGGAAACATTGGTCAAAGTGGCTGATGCACTGAATATGCGATTAACATTGCAATTACAAGCCTAAAAATTTCGGCTCTAAATGTACTTGCGATAAAATCAAAGTATTTAAAAGTGTTAAACTTGATCACCTAACAAATTCAAACGCTGGAGTTATATGATGAGCGAAGATTTATTCGTATTAGCATGGAAAAAAGGGATCCAAAAAGTTGGAGCAGAATGCTTTGATATAAAAGCATCTTCCCTGGATTCAGCTAAAAAGAAATGGCAATTAGAGCCTAATTACGAGTTCATTCAAAACGCAATCGGTGGTTATAGTCATGGTAAACAAGTTCTTATAGGACTAATGTACTCTTATTTTGATGCCGAATGTGGCCAAAAATTATTAGAGAAAGCACAAACACCTAATTTCGTTCAGGCTCGCTCAGTTCTTGATAAAGAAGCGATAGAAATTATTTCTCAGTTATGGTTATACCACACAGGATGGTAACAAACAGAGCGGTTTAATAACTGGATTATCTTTGTTATCCTTGAATTTAACTGTATGAAAAAATATTCAAAATCACTTGACCATATAGCTTGTAGTAGATAACAGGCACGGCATATTGTGTTTATTTCAAACTATTTTAGAAGATTGATATAACCCCAACGTCAAGAAATCTCTTACAAAAAAAACAGCATACTAGCCAATGCCTTAATAGTGGAGAAACGCTATACTGTAATTGTTTGGCGCGGCTGGGATGTTGACAGGATGTTGAGACACTAGCGAGTTCAAGGATGAGCTCAAATCAATGGCATTTACAGCTGCGCACAGGCACAAAACAAAAACCTCTATAATTCACATTAATTTTTTATAATGCGATTACATCCCATACTACCCAACTAACTCTTTAGCCTTATCCCAGATATGCATCAACTCATCAAAGGCTAAACCCTCGAGGTTTATCAATTCACGCTCCTCAGCAATCAGTTTAACCGCTCGTAATCGCCTTTCAAATTTAGTCAATGATTGTCCAAGGGTTACTTTGGGACTTAACTTACAAAAAATACACAGCGAAAACACGGCGTGGAGTAAATCGCCAATTTCTTCTTGTAAAGCGGTTTGATTAGCTTTAGAAGGGTCATGGTCTAGGTGCTCTTTGATTTCATCACACTCACTATGAATTTGATTCATGATTTGGTCTGCACTTTGCCACTTGAACCCGAATTGGGAGGCTTCTTCCTCCAGAGCGCTAATTTTATCTAAAAGTTCCATGTTCGACCTAAAGGTGATTTGATGAGTGCTATAGGTTTTGTCAACTACAACCATGAAACCTTCATCACAATAATTGTAACTAAAGCTGATTTTACAACGGTTAGGGTCTGCGCGTAAAATAGCTTATTATTTCTCTTTAACAATCGGCATTTGATGTCTCATGCAACCTTAGAACAGTCAGGCTTACTCTCCCAGAAAAAAAATCAATCGAGCACGTGGAATCAACCTATTCCTCTGACCCATGTGTTAAACAATGAAACCCCATACCCATTCGATGCGTTACCCAATATTCTGCAACAAGTGGTCAATGCCTATCAATGTTATGGTCAACAACCATTGCCCTTAGTAGCATGTGGCGCTTTAGCCAATCTGTCTCTGGCCTGCCAAACCCTTGCCAATGTTGCCCGTGACAACTACCTGGTTAGCCCTGTGTCTCTGTATTTTCTGGTCATTGCAAGCTCTGGTGAGCGCAAAAGTGCTGCTGATAATGTGTTTTCTAAAGCCATCCGCCAATGGGAAGCAACGGTGCGTAAAAAACGAGAACCTGAACGGTTGAGCGCATTAACCCAACATAAAGCCTGGCAGATGGAACGAGATGGACTGCTTACCCAAATCAAACGTACCGTCTATTCCGGTGAAGACAGCGATTATTACAAAGATTTACTCGATGATCTGGTTCACCAGGAGCCAGACATTCCTATTCAACCCACTCTTTACTTTGAAGATGCAACCCAAGAAGCGTTGGCAATTCATCTCGCCCACGGCTGGCCAAGTGCCTCTCTTTGGTCAGATGAGGCAGGCATTATCCTCGGCAGCCACAGCATGCAATCCAACCCCATGCGATTTGTCGCATTACTTAATCGTTTATGGGAAGGAAAATCCTTTGCTGCACATCGCAAGACCTCTCAAAGCTTTATCATCGAGAACAGGCGCCTTACCTTAAACCTGATGATGCAACCATTATTACTAGATCAGATGATTAGTCAAGCCACAGGAATCAGCCGTCAAAGTGGTTTTCTGGCGCGCTGCCTTCTCGCCTACCCAGACAGCTCCATGGGAACACGATTTTATCAGGAGCCACCAGAACAACTGGACGGTTTGAAAGAATACGAGCAACGCATTACGGACTGCCTGGATCAATCACAACGCTTAAACCAGACAGGGTGTATTAATCTGCCCATCCTAAAAATGAACCCTCAAGCGAAGCACTTATGGATTGGGTTCTTTAACAGTATTGAAGCAGGATTGACTGCCCAGGGACAATGGATAGAAATTAAAGACTTTGCAAGCAAAGCCGCTGAAAATGCAGTGCGTATTGCCGCCCTCTTCCATCTCTTTTCAGGAAAAACCGGGGACATAAGTGTGGAGCACATCGAGCAAGCGATTACGCTAATGAACTGGTACTTATCTGAGGCAAGACGCTTGTTAGAACCACAGTCAACTCAACCCAATCTTGAAGAGGCCAAAAAGTTACTGGTTTGGCTCTTAGAGCAAAGGCCACAAACCACAACGCCCCGAGACATTTTGCAAATTGGTCCATTGCGTAACAAGACACAGAGAGACAATGCACTGGAAAAACTGATGGAACATCAGTACCTGCGCCTGGTAAAAGCAGGGAATAAAACTCAAATTGATATAAATCCCTGGTGTAAATAATCGGAATCGAATCTCAATCATTGCTACTTTTGCTACATCAGCACATTGCTGAATTGAATCTCTTAACTCTCTTGCTTTACAGTCATATTTATCCAACGTACACAAGGGGTTATCCAGAATAGCATTCTTATAATTAATATAAAATTATGTAGCTTAATTTATGCTACTAAATTGCTACACAAAGCTACACATTTAAAAAGTTAAAATCAAAGCCCCCCATTATGGCTAAAAACTAGGCATCTTATTTAATATAAAACACCTATTGTCATATCATGTTAGTTGGTAGTATCATTTTGGTGCTATAAGAAATTTAAGGATCGAAATGAACCAAGAAATGACGCATAACTTATTTAGTAATTTTCAATCAACTGTTTTTAGGGCAGTTAAAACATTCTTACAAAAAAATAAGGGAGAAGAGGGAGATAAATCAATTACAACAAGCTTAAGGATCCCAGGAGAGATAAAAGAATTTTATGAGTGTATTGCTGAGGCTGAAATGACCTCTATTAATACAGCCATTGTCAGCACATTAAGCAAGGTAAAAGACCAAACGATTAGTGAATATCAAAAATCATACTCAAGCATCAATGACACTTATGACTACCAAATAAACAGTTTTTTTAAAATCATTGACGATCAAAAAATAGATTACAACGACTTGTGCATGCTTCTGGAATGGATAACAGGCATTAAAATCAATAGAGCCGATATTACTAACAAAGAAATACTGGTTAATTTAATTGATAAAAATGCTCAATTAAAAACATGCCAAATATTTGGCTACAGCTATGAGTGGCTCCAGGATAATAAACGGTCTATTTCCTACAAATGGCCTGATTTTCAAGATCGCTGGTATAAACATGTAAAACCATTTGTTCGAGACTTAATTATCAATTTTTATTTGGACGAAACGGTAGAATCCTTTGAGTTGTCTTTTTTATGCTGCGATAAAAATGTGATAGATAACATCATCTCCGGTATTAACTCTGAGATACTAGAAAATATTACCCCAATTGTAATAGCTAATCGATGTATTAATGGAATAAAAACCAAAACGTATCATCGATTTGAATCAGATAACATTAATTATGAAAAGTGCAGGCACCACTTTATTGTCTTGGTAAAAATGATTCTTGTACTGGTAAAAAATAATATCATTAGCTTCCCTTGCGGCTATTTAGTGACACCACAACAACACGACATGATACTGGATGGTAGTATACATCTTGCAGAGCTATTTAATAAAAATCGTCTAACAAATAGTTTTTGCGTAGATGATTTAGATGATGTTGAAATTTTCCCTATATCAGTTAATGATAGCCATAGAACCAATAAGCCCAATATTTATCATTGCTTAAATAGTACAGTCATACATAATATTTTAACTTTGACTGATAAATATACCTCTTCCATGCCCCTTACTGATGATGTAGCCTCAAGATGCAGGATGAATAAAACAGCCTTAGCCAAATATTTAAGGTTGTTTGATATAAATAATGACCAACAATATTCAAATGGTGTTTTTTTATCACCAGAGAAAAATGAAAGTTTAATTATCAATTTAGATAGAATTCGTGAAATACAATCAGAACTGCGCGATTGTAAAACCTTGGATACTGCTTTTGGCTAGTTTTTCTGCTTACATCAACTCTTTGTGGCGTACTCCCACCAGATGACGGTGGGGGCATGTCACTAGAATTAATTTTAAATCAGGATGGCTGAAATGGTAATTTTCTCGGCGAAACCCCTACAAGGGTAATCAAAAGTGTCTATTAAAATCCATAGATTGATGCAACACCCGAATAACTGCAATACCATAATGAGTCATTTTGAAAAAAATAACATGAGAACCTACATTGAAAGCCCTCAAATCCTGACGGACATAATCACATGTTCGAGAAATAAGTGGATCGTCTGCAAGATACTGGAAGCTTGTTTCAATTGTCAAAATATAATCTTCTGTCCTTTTGATCCCAAATTCTCGCATACTATATAAATAGATTGACTCAAGATCCTCTATAGCCTTTGGATAAAGACGATATGTTTTATTTGGCATGAGGGACTTTCTTCATGCGATCAAGAAATTCTTCCGCGTTCCACATTAATGGATCGCCGCTGCCCTCCCCTTCATCGATAAGATGACGCAACTGCTCAAGCTTTGATTCAGCTTGTTTTTCACGAAGAAGACGTAATGATTCTCTTAATACTTCGCTATTACTTCTATAATCTCCTGAATCCACAAGAAACTGAACATAATCACGAAGTTCACTGCCCAAATCCACTGTCATTGTGCGAGCCATAAATACCTCAGCAATGTAAGTAAATATCTTACATTTAGTATATAAGACATTTGCTTACATTTCAAATCAATCATAGCTATCACTAGAGTACACCCTTGTGATGCCTGTCGTGATCTTGGAGCCTCTACAACTTTTAGCTATCAAAGATGCCAATTTTGTTAATTTGATAGAACCCTTTCACCTAGTCCAAAACCTATTGATAGACTATCTCAGATCCCTAACTTTCAAATAATTCTTCTATTGTTTCCTGCATTTCATCCTGACTGGGTTTCGCATAACGAAAAATTTCTTTAATTGAAACATTCCCGCTAAGTTCTTGGGCAAAATGCACCCCATGCTTGTCGGTTACTTTCTTTAAGAACGTATGCCGAAGTTTATGGGGTGTAAATTCAAATCGCTCATTCTCTGGTAATAGTGCTAATACTTGCTTTAAGACACGCTGACATATTCGAAAAATATTCCGTGTATTAATACGATTCCCTACCCTATTAATAAATAAAGGTTCGTCAGGTTCAACAACTCGGCCCTTTAAATAATTATCCAAGTGCTCTCTGGCTTCTTGGGGTAAAGGAATTTTAGTAGTCACCCGTTTGCTTTTATGACGTACTACAGTATGAAGCCCTTTTGAATGATACTGGTGTACATTTAATGAAACCAGCTCAGATTCCCGCAAGCCCGTTCCCAATAATATATAAAAGACAGCTGTTTCCAGTAATGAATTTTGGTTTTTTCGAGTACATATTTTTGCTCGTTGTTCACACGCTGCTTTTAAGCGCATGAGTTGTTTTGAATTTAAGCCATTCCATTCTGGAGCATCAGTCTGTAAATCTTTTACTCCTGATAAGGGATCACCTGCAATCAATAGTCTTTGTTGGTATAGCCATCGTCCTGCATGACGAATAGTCGCCATGGTGCGATTAATAGAAGTCGCCTTGTATGCTTTCCCCGTTTTCTCAGAAATGGTATTACACAATGAGCGTTGAAATTGTTTGCTTACTGCCGGAGTCCAATTGTCCACCTGGTCATGCCCTACTTCTATCTGGAAAAACTTTAAAAATTTTTCCAAATCTTTTTGTTTAGCTTGGACTGTTTTTTCAGGTGCGCCTTTGACATGAACCTGAAAATAAAATGACAACCAGGCAGATAAAGAATTGGTATCAAAATGGACATCTAAAGGATGAAAAACCTTATCTACCCCAAACTTTCTATTTTTGCTATTTTGGTCATCCAGTAAATTCAAGGTACGCTCCATGAGTGTTTTTCTTATTTTACTTCATTTGGGGTAGATAAGGTACGTTATCTACCCCAAACATTATCATATCTGCCCAACACCATAAATACCCTCTGCCCTCTTAAATTGTTCTGGGATAATAACTCAGCTCACTTTATAATAGCGCATCAGGCTATAACCCCGGATTTAATAATGAACATCAGTCAATTAGACGTAGAAGATAAAATAATCGAAATCAGAAACAAACATGTCATTATTGATAGTGATATCGCTCAGTTATATGGCGTAGAAACTAAAAGAATTAACGAAGCCGTAAGCAGAAATCCAGGAAAATTTCCTGAAGGTTATTTGGTTGAACTTACTGAACAAGAAAAACAGGAGGTAGTCGCAAATTGCGACCACCTAACTTCTCTAAAGTTTTCACCCAATTTACCTAAGGCGTTCACTGAAAAAGGCCTTTATATGCTGGCTACTATATTAAAAAGCCCAAAGGCAACGGAAACCACTTTAGCCATTATTGAAACTTTCACCAAGGTAAGAGAAATATCACGCACTATTAAAGCAATACCACAAACACCACAAAATTCACCAAAGTACCAAGAGCTCATGCAAAAAACAGGTGATTTAATTTCAGATCTAGTGGTTCCTGATGACCTCGACACATCTGAAACGGAAGCAAGCATAGAAGTTAATCTTGCTATTGTAAAATTCAAATATTCAGTCAAGAAAAAAAACAAATAAATACTTTATTAAGTATGGATATTTTTAATACAAATTAATTCTTGTTTCTAAGAGGTAATCCCCCCTAAAAATAACTGATGCGAAAAGTAGAATTTTCTCGTAACCTAAGCGGAGGAGATTCTTCATGAAAAAATCGAAATTTACAGACAGCCAAATACTGTCGATACTGAAACAAGCTGAGGGTGGCACCCCAGTATCAGAGCTTTGCCGTGAACACGTCATTAGTGCAGCAACATTTTACAAATGGCGCGCCAAATTTGGTGGAATGGATGCATCGATGATGTCCCGTTTAAAAGAGCTGGAAGCTGAAAATAGTCGTCTTAAAAAGATGTATGCAGAAGAGCGACTTAAAGCTGAAATACTCAAAGAGGCTATCGAAAAAAAGTGGTAACACCGTCGCGCCGAAGAGAATTGGCGAAAAAGGCGGTGACTAATAAGGAAATTTCCATTCGATTGTCGTGTGAGCTGTTTGGTATCAGTGAAACCTGTTATCGATATCAAGCAAAATTAAATGATGAAAATGCAACAATCGCTGATTGGTTGTTACGATTGGCTCAGAACCAGCGTAATTGGGGTTTTGGTTTATGTTTTTTATACCTACGCAATGTGAAAGGATTTGTCTGGAATCACAAACGAGTTTATCGAATCTATCGGGAGTTAGAACTCAACATGCGAATCAAGCCCAAAAAACGGTTAATAAGGGAAAAACCGGAAGCATTGGCTGTGCCAACGGCAATCAACGAATGCTGGTCGATGGACTTTATGCACGATCAATTAGAGGATGGTCGTAGTTATCGGTTATTTAATGTGCTCGATGATTTCAACCGTGAAGGCCTTGCTATTGAGGTAGATTTATCTTTACCGGCAGAGCGAGTTATACGTGCTCTGAATCAAATCATCGAATGGCGTGGCAAGCCCCGACAGATACGCTGTGACAATGGCCCGGAATATATTAGTAAACTGCTGGAACAATGGGCTGATAAAAATCAGATACAGTTGGTTTTTATTCAACCAGGAAATCCACAGCAAAATGCTTATATTGAACGGTATAACCGCACTGTTCGGTATGATTGGTTAAGCCAATATTTATTTGAAAGTATTGCCAAGGTACAACTACATGCGACACAATGGCTATGGACGTACAACAATGAACGACCAAATACTGCTATCGGAGGAATTCCTCCACGGCAAAAATTGGCACTAGTTGCCTAATCCTCTACTTTTAACTTCGGTTAAAAATGGGGGGATTACCGATCTTGGCCACCACTTAGATTTGTCCTGGGATTTTGAATCAACGGTGGATCTAGCAGGATCTAAGCTATATGATCTTATTTTAATCGACGAAGCGTTTGACCAAAAAAGAAATCTGATTGATCACGTTAAAAAAAATTCGCCTATTGGCAAGGGAGCGCCTATTATTTGTTTGTCTTCACACGAAGATTATGATTTAACCGAAAAGAAGAAGGAACTTTTCTTTCGTAAACCCTTTACAAAAAAAGACGTATTAAAAATTATTCAGTTCCTCGAGAATTTAAAAATGAATAATTAAAGATAGAATTATAAATAGAGATTCTTAATTTTTACTAATAATTGATATTATGTGATAAAAAATTGATGTACAGCAATCGCATGTTCTGGAGTTGGAGCTTAAAGGATTACTTATGAATAAAATGATTCTTTCAATGATTATGTTCTTTATAATGAGTAGCATTGTAGGCTGTATGCCAAGATCATTAGCACCAGGTGCTAAAAATATCACTATTATTTATGATCAAAATACTCGGATTTTAACAGGTTGTAAGTTTCTTGGAAAAATATCTGGCAAAGATATACATGGGAAGAAGCTTCAATTCACCTGGGGATTAGAAAAAAATCTAAAAATAGATGATGTGAATTTTCTTAAAAATGAGGGGAAAAAATTAAATGCCAATGTCGTCGTGTTTGAAAAACATCAAACTTTGATTAAAAGATACCAGACATTTGCCCCAAATCGACATACAGACATCAGCATCGACTCCATTGAAGGAAGCGCATATCGATGTCCTTCTCAAATGATGCCATCAATTAAACACTTCAATGCCATAAATTACTCTATTTATGAAAATCCAGTCCTAATCAAAGGCAATTGATAAGATGTTTAAATACCTAAAAAAGGTTTTAATAATGGTCAGATTGAGGATGCAGTCACCTTACCTTTTTGATACATGCCTGCCTCAAAATGCCCTGGGATATTACAAGAAAAGACAATTTCATGACCAGGAGTGGATTTAAATTTCCAAGTCAGTGTTTTAGTTTCACCAGGTTTTAGGGTGATTGTATTACCATCTTCATGGACCATATTTGGCATGGCGCGCATCATCTCTTGGTGTGCCTTTTGCTCCTCTTCATCACTAATCGGGGTTCTTTGCAGGAAGGTACGGAATTTCCCAGAACACCCCTACAACCCTTTGCTAGTCTAGGCTGTAGCCAATAAATCGATTTTTTTGTTAGTCACTAATTTTTCTATAACATCATGTAAATTAAGGCATTCCTTCTTGTTATAAAATTCATATATTCCAATCAAATTAATGTGCTGCCATGCAACCGGCGATAGTCGAATAACTTTCAACCATTCATCCTCCATTTTATTCAGTTTATAGTGTTCATAGAGCCCCGATAGCAGCGAGGCATTATAGAAAATCATGCAGTTGGCCAGTAAGCGTGCGCATTCATTGTTGATGGTGAGTTCAATCTCAGTTTTTCCAGCTAATTTTCTACTACTTATCCTGGCAATGGCCGATCTTAGCTGGTGGTACGATTCACCACGGTTCAAGGAGCGATGAACAGTCTTGCGCATTCCCTCGTCATCAATATAGTCAAGCATATACAAGCTCATGATGATTTTATCAAGCTCAATCAACGCCCGCAGTGTATCATTTGATTGGTAGGACGATAATTTTTTTACAATAGTGCTTTGACTGCTCTTTTTAAGTCCCAGCGTCGCCATGATTCTTAAAATATTATCCCATTCTTTAACAATCAACTTTACATTTACCTGCTTACTCGGCTTTACCAAAAATTTGTCATACAGTTTAGGATCATCAAAACAGACAAGGTTCGCTTGCGCCTTTTTATCCAACTGAGTAAATCGTGGCATGAAGCGGTAACCAAAAAGGTGCAATATGATGAAATTCACTCGATTTATGCTATGCATATCCCCAGATACAGCGGCTATTTCAATATCACTCGTGTTGCTGTTTAGCATATCAAACAGGTAATGGCTTTCATGTTCGTTTGTACCAATGATTTTTGTGCACAGAGGCAACCAGTTCGCGCATAATGTGTAAGCCGATACCCCCTGACCAAATCCGAAGTATTTTGTTGAAAATCTTGCCATAATTGAATTGAATTTTGTTTCTAATTTCTGGCCATCAATGCTTGCATGAATCCCGTAGTCAGCAAGAGTATATTTTTCAAATATTGGCAGTTTCTTCAAGTGATTCATCACCACGTCACTTGCTTGTGTTAAAGTCATGTGTCGAATAAAATCAGCATAAGTTGACTTTAGGTCATGCTCTTTAACATCGCTGATATCTTTCATTTTATCAATATCAATGCCGGTTGCCTTCGCTACAAGGCAGGCTGAAATGACAGCCTCGTCTGCTTGTTTTTTACTGTTCATCGGCAGTATATGAGTAAATTTTTTCATCAATCCAGTGTGCGTATTAGCAAATTGCAGAATTTCACCAACGCTGGTTAGGGGTATATTCTCATAAAATGGATTATTGACCCCGTCGTCTGATTTTTTGTAAGGCAAATGCCAGCGAACGACTTCGCCTTTTTTGTTCTGCTTAAGTTTTATTTTGTTATTTTCCCCGGATGTTATTTTACCATTTACTTCTTTGTAGCGTGGGGATAATAGTCTAGCAAGATCTTTAAGGAAGTCATTTATATTTGTTGCAAGTAGCTTGTTTTCCAAGCGCTTAATGATTGAATTTTTGTTTTTATCCCAGTCTTGTTTGGGATGCAGTTCATCGTTTAGCGATCGGTAAGACAGACTATTATAAATGGTGACTGAACCGTTTTTTATACCATCTTCGATGTGAAGGTAAAGCATGAACTCATACCTGTCAGCATTAATGATTTTAATTTTTTTTTTGTTTTTCTCGTTCTTGGTTTTTTTAATCACATGGCGTCGTAGCCCCTTGGGTATAAACTCGATTGGAACGTCCTTGAATTGATAAGTTCCAAATGCTTTATTGCGGGCATAGTGATCTTTCATGAAGGTGATTGCGGTCTGTAACGCCTTATTTTTGCTTTGGAAATCCAATACCTTGAATGCTGCGCGAGTATTCAACTTGATTGTTGACGCATTCTCGCCATAGTATTGCCACCGATAAAACTCTGGCGTAAAGTTCGGCTTTTTAATTTTTTGAATGAACTGTTGGAATTTTTCCTGTGGAACAATTTCATAGGATTTTTTCCGTATTTCGTTGTCAGCCACCTTTTTATTGTTTACCAACGATAAAATAGCAGCGGCAGCATTTCGATGATCCTTGTCTTCGTCCTTAACATCACAAATGGCTTTTGCTTGGTAAGTTTCAGCTTCGCCTTTGTAGTAGTTCACTTTGTGAGAAAAACTATTAACCACGTGATCACTAATTTTCAAA
Source organism: Legionella fallonii LLAP-10 (assembly GCF_000953135.1). Classification (NCBI taxonomy): domain Bacteria; kingdom Pseudomonadati; phylum Pseudomonadota; class Gammaproteobacteria; order Legionellales; family Legionellaceae; genus Legionella; species Legionella fallonii. The sequence continues at coordinate 147,654 of NZ_LN614828.1, forward strand.
TAACGATAATGTGCATAGCACATAAGATATAGTCTAGATAAGTTCTTTTGTTTCATAGCGCGCAGACCGTAAACGGTGTGGTACACAGCAAGATCTGCATAGTGCATTATATTTTGTTCTGAAATATCCAGCTCGTTGATTATTTCTATGGATCGCTGATATAACGATGATAGAAACAGATGATTTTTGATTGAGGTATTAATTTCGCCCGTAGAGAAATCTTTTTGATCTTTTTTTACGGTCGTCAATTGATAAAACAGTTCATCCTTTTCTAGGAAATTGGCTAATGACTCCCTGAGTGGCTTGTCCATTAAAGTGTATATCTTATTGCTTAATCTGGTTTTTTCGTCCTTTAGCGCATCCGAGACCATCTCTTGCAATGTGGTGTACGATGGTCTAACAATTTTGTGTTGATGGAAATATTCCAATAGCGAATCAAATACGTATTTGGGCGTAGCGTGTTGCTTACTCAATTCCTTAGCATAACGAGCCGCTTTAGCTTTGTTCTGACTCGAATAAATCGACATGTTATATTTTTTTAAAATGGCATTGCGATTATCATATTGGTATCGCTTGCTGAGCTGCTTTTTTGGAAATTTCTCTGTTGGAAAAAATGTTTTGATAACATACCAGGTGTCCTGCCTAATTCCTTGGAACGTAAACTTATAAAAAAATTGCGTGATTCTAAAAAAACTAACTTGCAGAATGTAGTCAATCTTTTTGGGGACGTCGTTGAAAGAGCCAAGGTATGCTTTATCCTCTTCATCCAGTTCAAACACAAAAGGTCGGTCATTGTCGCCAAGCGAGGGTAATTTATATAATTTATTAAAGTCATCACTTGAGAGTATTTTTAGTCGAGCCACAAGCTACCTTTTGTATAGCATAAAACGGACGTTATTATACATCATTTTTGTTATCGCCTTACACTTCATATGTTTATAGTTAACTGTATAATTAAATGTATTATTTGAGGTTAAACATTAACGGACTATTTTTAGAGTAAATTATGGCCAAAACAATCGCTTACATTCGTACATCAACCGATAAACAAGATTTGAACAATCAAAAGCTTGAGATTTTTGAGTTTGCCAAAAAAAATAAACTTGAGGTTGATGATTTTATTGAGATGACCATCTCAAGTAGGAAAACCAGCAAAGAACGCCGTATTGATGAAATGCTATCAGTATTGGATGATGCCGACACACTAATTGTCACCGAACTAAGTCGATTGGGTCGAAGCACAGGGGAGGTCATAGGCTTAGTTAATGAGTTAATCAAAAAACAAGTGCGTGTGATTGTCATTAAGCAGAACTTGGATATGAAACAACATGACATGACATCAAAAGTTATGATTACATTGTTTTCACTATTTGCCGAACTTGAACGAGATCTAATTAGTCTACGAACTAGAGAGGCTTTGGCGAATAAGAAAGCTCAAGGAATTCAGTTAGGTAAACCTAAAGGCACTGTGCAAAAAAGCAAATTTGATAAGGATATCGATAAAATAAACGAATTATTAACTTTGGGTTTATCCGTTAGAAAAATTGCAATTTTTTTAGGGTATACAAATCATATCGGTCTTAATACTTACATCAAAAAACGAGAATTACGACAATCTGCTTTTAAGTAGAATGGATCAGAGTGCTATAGCTATCCATTCACTCCGACCTCTAATTTAAAATATCTTAAAATCCCTACCCGGGTCCAGCCGGCTGAAATTCCTTACATGTAGTTGTATCCGTATTCACTTGCCAATCAGCTGTTGCTGAAGGAGTGATGCATATTTGATTACGGAAAATGGAAAAATCTGATAATGCTGAATCACATGATGGATTTTTAGGACAAGCGCTTTCAAGGATTAATTCAATAATCTTATCCTCACTCATTTCTTTTGCGTTAATAAGTGTTACGCCCAAGGGAAATTCAAACTTTCTGGCCAGAAAATTAGCTTCATCTTCATCAAGAGGTGATTCAGAATACACATGTATAAAGCAAAACTTTTTTTGTGCTTCAGGTAATGATAACTGCAACAAGATTTCATTTTGCATACCAAGAGCATGCTTCCAACCTATCAATCCAAAGACAGGATTAGACGAAGCTAAATAAGCACTAGCCATTTTATGATTTCTCTTTGCCATACCTTCTTCTGAGGCCATATAGTCATGTGTAGAAGGGTTAATTAGTTCTTTACAATCAATACCAGCATATTCCAGATTCTCTTTAGTGAAATTTTGAAGACATTCAATGGCTGATATTTTAGAAAAATAGGCTCTGGTTGCTAAGATATTTTCTTCATTAGAATAAAAATACTCTTTAGGTAATTGACCAAGGTCAGCTTTTAATTTGAGAATGATAATATTTTTATCAATTCGTTGCTCTATATACATCCTATGGTTATCAATATCATCATGCATAGTTGTGCCTTCTGGGGCTTCCATAAAAAAACAATTGTAGCCAAGAGACTTTAGCTTTGGAGATATTTTTTTAATCACTTTCCAAACAGTTGCATCAAAATGTGAATCGGTAAATATTAGATTACATGATCCATTTTGATTATGATTTGATCTTGCATCAGCCATGTCTTCATATTTTTCCTGTTGAATTTTTTTCTTATTTGCTAGTTGCGAAGCAAATGATGAAGATGAATGTAAGCTATCTGAAATTCCAGCTGCAGTTTGTAATTCATGATATAAATCAGATGGTAAATGGTAATATTTGTTAACTTCCTCAATAAAATATCCAATTTCCTCTTGCTCAAATAATTCGTTGGTTTCAACATACGTAAAATAATTATTATTTGAAATTTCGATCCAAGATTCGTTAAGATTGCTTTTAAAATATTCAAAAGCACTATTATTATTTGTAGAATAAGATGTAAAAATTTTAAAAGATTTCTCACCATTATCATTCAGGTAACAACTCACCCTCAGATTAATTGAGGTTCTTGTTTCCATGTTGGATGTGACAAAACCAAGATGAAGAACGGGCTTTAAAATTTGGTCACGATTATTAGGTGCAAGAAAATCATTTTTAACTTTTCTCTGAACATATTCTTCTAAATTCTCTGTAAATTGAGTGTTATGAACATATGACCATTTTCTGTCTTTTATTAACTCATTTCGACCTTGCATAACCTAATAGCCTTATAAATATTAAATAAAAAATGGATTTAATTGTACATTGTGCGTCATATTAAATCAAATTATCCCGGCAGGGAAATATGAATTTTATCACAACAAAAAATACTATAATTTACATGAAGTTATACAAAGTTTGATAGCCAAAGAAAAAATTGATTTAATGGATACAACCTAGACTGGCAAAGGGTTGCAGGGGTATTCTGGGAAATTTCGTACCTTCCTGCAAAGAACCCCTAATCGAAAATTCATGAGTTACTTTTCCTGCATTGGTGATTTCAAAGGTTATGATTTCCCCATCATGTGGCTTTGGTTTTTCTGAAAAACTAAATCGCATAGTATCCAAAGCAATAACTTTAATTACTTTATTTGCTTTTTTTGCCTGTACTGAGATTCCTACTGGACTTATTTTATTACTGGAGTGAGAAAAGGATGAGTTGATACAAATCCCTGACAGGAAACCAGTCAAAATAACCATTCTTAATAGTGAAGTCATCAAATTTAAAGCCCTTTATAATCCTATTTAAATAAGTATTTCATTTCTATTTTAGAAATTTGCTATTAATACACCCCAAATGATGCATCACTATACCAGTTTCCTCCCCAGAATTTTATATACGAAGTTAAATAAAAACACTCCTTAACCTTCGATAATAAGTTGAAGCACCTCTTCTTACAGTAACACTGTAAGACCAAATGTGACTGTATCTTGATTGGCTGATTCCCCCTTAATTAGTTGTATGTTTTTGAAAGCACCGTAATCTTGCTCACGCTCATATTCAACATAAACATTTAGGCCAGGCATCAAGCGATAATAAGGTCTGGCAATGTAGCGCATTTGATTGAGTCCATTACCAATATTGGCTTGAATAACTGTCTTTGAAGCAAGAATGGTACGTACCCCTGCCCTAATAAAAAAATTATTAGTAATTTGCGTATCTCGAGATAATTCCAAATCTAATTTAGCACTACCGTTATAGTAATAACCTCGAAGATTGGTATCGATAAAATAGGGCATTAATCCTTCAATACCAATACCTGGTTGCCAATAGGGTGTGTTTGCAGGTTGATTGGTGTAATTAGCACCTGCTTTAATCGCCCAAAATTGGCTGATTAAATGCCAATAAAAAATATCAATGTCGGCACTTTCGACCCTTCCTTTCAACAGTTCAGCATCATTTACGAACAATTCCAACTTATTATAATCAGGACCATATAAGCCCTTGTAATTAAGGCGTTGTGCATTATGAAATGGATCGGCACCACCATCTATAAATGACGCACGCCACAAGCCTGCGGGATGCACCATAGGATGTTTCACCAAAGAAGAATCAATAGGCATGCTTTCATCCACTCGCACAATGGGACGATTGTAATAAGGAGTTTGTTTTATGATATCTTGCGGTCTCCTTTCTCCTTTTGTAATTTCTATTAAAGTGGAATACTGAAACACTCGCGACATACCGGTCATCATGTGATAAAGAAAATGACAGTGAAAAAACCATTGGCCACTTGCATCGGTGTCCACATCCGCTGTTATTGTAGCTCCTGGCGGCACATCAATAGTATGCAATAAAGGATCGTAGGCGTCATTTCCCTTGCGTAAAATAAACCAATGGCCATGAATGTGCATAGGATGATGCATCATTGACGTGTTGGTAAAAACAAATCGATATCGCTTACCAGGATCTAAACGTATGGGAGCAGCCTTATAGGCAGGAACTCCATTGATAAACCAAATAAATCGATCCATATATCCGAACAATTCCATATTGATTACATGAGCTACCGGGACATTCGGATCATTCGTTCTCACCGCTCCAATCATGGGTTGGTATTTTGTACCTAATGAGGTTTTATAAGAAGAGCTGGGTGGGTCCATTTTATCTCCAATAATGGTAGGCTCCGTGGGCATCTTCATGCTGGAGTCCATTTTCATATTGGAATCCATCTTCATGTTGGAATCCATCTTCATATTGGAATCCATCTTCATATTGGAATCCGTCTTCATGTTGGAGTCCATCTTCATGTTGGAGTCCATCTTCATGTTGGAGTCCATCTTCATGTTGGAGTCCATCTTCATGTTGGAGTCCGTCTTCATGCTGGAATCCATCTTCATATTAGAGTCCATCTTCATGTTGGAGTCCATCTTCATGTTGGAGTCCATCTTCATGTTGGAGTCCGTCTTCATATTGGAGTCCGTCTTCATATTGGAGTCCGTCTTCATATTGGAGTCCGTCTTCATGCTGGAATCCATCTTCATATTAGAGTCCATCTTCATATTAGAGTCCATCTTCATATTAGAGTCCATCTTCATGTTGGAGTCCATCTTCATGTTGGAGTCCATCTTCATGTTGGACATAGAAGATACAGTATTTTGCTCTTTAGCTTGCGATTTCTTTTGATTTGGTTGATAGGTCATTGTGTTCATTTTCATCTTATGAGAATGATCTGCCATTTTTTTCTTAGTTGATGACTTGATTGTTTGGGGTAAGGTGCCTTGATTCATCTTACCCATCATCATGGCCATCATGTCTCGTGTAACAGGCAATGGTTCAGGAAAGGGTTTGACTTTTTGATAATCTACAACGTGTTGCCGAGAAGTAATTAAGGCGCCGTATGCAGCTCCTACAGTGTCTAGGGATTCTGCGTAAATAATATAGGGTGTATTTTTTTGAATTTTAACGAGCACGTCATAGGTTTCACCGGGAGCAATGGTAAAATCTTTAATGGTATAGGGAATCACATCATTACCTTCGGCGTGTACCATCTGCATCACCGAGTCTGGAATTTTCACATGAAAAATGGTACTCCCGCCAGCCCCAATAAAGCGTAACCGTACAACATCCCCTTGGTTTACCAAAGCAGTCCAAGGCTTGAATTTGGGTTGGCCATTGAGTAAAAATGCATCATATGCCACATCACTAATATCATAAATACTCATGCGCATTTGCTGCATCATTTTGTAATCATCAAACAATTTTTTACGCTCATTCGCAGAGCCCTTGTTATAATCATGAATAAATTTCACTAAAGAAGGCTGTAGCGGAAATCGAGGTGAGTAATAATCCCCTTCTTTTTTTAGATTGGATAAAATTTGTTCTGGTTTGGTATTGCTCCAGTCAGAAAGCACCACAACAAAATCTTTAGTGTATTTATATTTAGGCGCTTTAGAGGGATCTATGAGGAAGGCACCATATAGACCTTGTTGTTCTTGTAATTCAGCATGAGCATGATACCAATAAGTACCTGATTGTTTGAGTACAAATTGATAATGAAAAACTCCGCCGGGTGGAATTGCTTTCTGACTTACGTGTTCAACCCCGTCCATTTGCCAAGGTACTAAAACACCATGCCAATGGATTGATGTCGCTTTATCCAAATGATTGGATACATTGATGGTGACCTCATCGCCTTCTTTAAAATGTAATGTAGGAGCAGGAATTTGATTATTTACCGCAATCGCTACTCGAGGTTTTCCAGCAAAGTAAACCGTCTTGTACCCAACAACTAAATCGACGACACGCTTTGCAGAAAATACATTAGTCATCACCAACAAACAGGTGAGAAATACTATTATTTTTTTCACGAAAATCCATTCTCCCTCATTATTGAAGCAATTACATTTACTAAGAAAACTTTAGAAGTACATCTAAGTGTTTTTTATTGGCTTTCCTCATGGTGATGCTGGGTTTCACCTCCTGTACTAGGTAAAGACAAAACACCCAATCCATGACGATATACCAGCTCGCCACCACGCCATGCGGTAGAGAGCAATAATCCCTGGACAACAAGCAGTCCTATTAGAAAAGTGAGGGTTATTGTTTTTTGTTTGTAATAACACCATAAAGACCAAATCGCAACAAGCCACATGGCAACAGCAGTGGACAATGCCCAATTTCGATGATTCTTCATTGCGATGTGTGCCGGTTCATCATGTGTGACTGTATTGTAAGCATAAAGGCCTGCTATGACAGTCAATATTGTAACTAAAGCCGCGCACCATAAACACCAACGACCAACAATTTCAAACTCCACCGTTATTTTATCCGAGACAAGATGCGTCGCTTTAGATAAATACGTAAGTAAATAAAAACCAAACGATGCGGTAAATAAAGCTACGGTAAAATGTACCAAAATCGGATGCCAATTAGGGAGTATTTCGAACATTATAAAGTCCTTTTTATTATTCTCTGGCTCTATATTAACTTATAACAACTTTATTTGTATCTATTGGCTAGAGATCCTAATCTTAAAAAAGAAATAAAACTCATTTAAGCGTATTTATAGTCTTATTTCCTATAATTAATTCATGTTTCATCTTTCATCATGAGCCGATGGTTTTAACTTTTTTCATAACTAACCACAACAGTGGTAATGCTAATAATTGAATAAGAACTGAAAAAGCGACTAAAATTGGAATGGAAATATCGTAAAGGATGCCCATTAAAAAACTTCCTAAAAACCAAAACAATCCAAACCCTGTATTAAAAACGCCATAAGCAGAACCCCGTTTTTCTTTGGGGACCATATTCGCCACAATAGCTCGCATTAACGATTCATGAGCGCCAACACCAGTACTCCATAACGCAACACCGATAAGAGCTTGATAAAAATTTCCTAAAAATACTAGAGGTGCAAAAAGACAGGAAAAAATAGAAACAATGATTAAAATTAAAAAACCTCGTCGATCATAAAAATGGCCAAAAAGCGGCGCTGTCAATGAGTTAAGACCCACCGCTATTGCATAGGAGACAGGAATCCAAATGGGAGATAAAATGGCTGTTTTCTGGAAATGATAAGCAATTAAAGGAAAATCGGCAAAACCAGCAGCGATTAATGATGCTCCTAGAAGATAAATCCAAAAAGATGAATTCATCCCTCGTGTTTCTATGCTGTCTTGCTGTACTTCTAATTCATGTGGACGTGGATAAAGCCATCGTGCAAACACTAGTATCGTTAATGCGAGCAATGCGGGAATCAAAAGGATTGCAAAACTTTCTTGATAACCCCCTTTAAAATACAATACGGCAGCAACAATCAAAGGCCCTAACATCGCTCCGATTTGATCAATAGCTTCATGCAAACCAAATACCCATCCCATCCCCATTTTTTGTCCAGCATGAGATAGCATGGCATCACGAGCAGGGATGCGAATTGCTCTTCCTGCGCGCTCAGCAATGATTAGGGAGGCTGCAACCCACCAATGCCCTGCTAAAGCTAACAGAGGAACAGCCAATAAATTGCAAGCGTAACCAAAAATTGTAATTGCCCAATACCTACCGGTTCTATCGGCAAGATAACCTGAAACAATGCGCAGCGCATAGCCAACAAACTCACCAAAACCTGCAACGAATCCTACTATAGCAGCGTTGGCACCTAATAATGCTAAATAAGGGCCTGTGATACTGCGAGCTCCCTCATAGGTCATATCAGCAAATAGACTGACAACGCCCAGAAGAATAACGAATTTTAATGCTATAGATTTTGATATATCTTTTTTTGATAATGAGGACATGTTTTACTCAGCAGTAAAAGATTAATTAGAAAATATCCTACCCCATAAATTATATAGTCAGGTCAAAATCGAGCGTTTTTATTTTGAGCTGTGGTGTCTCAAGAAACCGTCCGATAAAATACTCAAAATCATTGACTGTTAGAAACTACAGCAGCAAGGGTAATACCCATTTATTAAATTGAGTTTCTGTCAAGTAGGCTGACCTTGTTTAGTTCCTCTAAAGGACGGCTCGTGTGACTTTCTTGGTACTCCGCTCAAGCTTTTTTAAGGCCAACATCGGTTGACCAGCTATATTATGCTAACTCTTACCTATCAGTGCTATATAAGATAAGTTCCTCTCCAAAAAATTAGTACAATAAATTTAGGCTACAAAAAAATTTATCTCTTAAAGCGTCCATCAATATGCAAAAAGGTAGTATGTGAATACTATAATTTATTTATCTTCAAAGGGAATCTAAATGTTGCACTTACGAATCATTTCTCCAACATTTGCCGCTTTTGGTGCCGCAGTATTTTTTGGTGGCAGCACGCCTTTTGCCAAACAACTTGTTGGGCAAATATCTCCTTTGCTACTTGCTGGATTGTTGTATGCTGGTAGTGGGATAGGATTAATTTTAATTCGCTTAATTAAAGACCGCGGTTGGCAGCATTCGGGATTAGTACAAAGCGATTGGACTTGGCTCTTTGGTGCTATTGGTTTTGGCGGAATTTTAGGACCTATATTATTAATGTTCGGCTTACAACAAACAAGTGCTGCAACAACGTCCTTATTGTTAAATCTAGAAGCAGTACTCACTGCCGTATTAGCATGGATTGTTTTTAAAGAAAATACGGCGCATCGAATTGTGTTTGGTATGTTATTGATTGTTGCAGGAGGCATCTTATTGTCCTGGCCCCAAGGTCAAACACGTGATCAAAATCTACTGGGTCCAGTTGCCATCGCGGGTGCTTGCCTATGTTGGGCTATTGACAATAATTTAACTCGCAAAGTGTCCACTGGTGACCCTTTTTTCATTGCAGGAAGCAAGGGTCTTGTTTCAGGCATGGTTAGTATAAGTCTTGCTCTTTGCTTTGGATTAGCATTTCCTCCGTGGTTGACAACAGGATATGCACTATTGGTTGGATTTATTGGTTATGGGGCAAGCCTTGTTTTATTTGTTCTCGCTTTACGGGGCTTAGGAACAGCAAGAACAGGCGCGTATTTTTCGACAGCACCTTTTATAGGTGCCTCAATTGCAATTTTATTTTTTCATGAAACAACTTCTATATCATTTTGGATTGCATCTTTATTAATGGGGATGGGTGTCTGGCTGCATCTCACAGAGCATCATGAGCATGAACATGCTCATGAATTACTTGAGCACAGCCATGGGCATATTCATGATGAACACCACCAACATACCCATGATTTTCCATGGGATGGCAAGGAGCCACATACTCATCATCACTATCATAAAACGATAAAGCATTCACATCCTCATTATCCGGATGTTCATCATCGACATGATCATAAATAAGTATATTTCAATGTAAATTTTGTGCTTGAATTGATGTAGAGGATCACTTTCTATTTGGTTTGTTAGGCGCAGTCATTATTTTATTGCTGTCAGTTGGAGTTTATGACAATCATTCGTTTTATCTTTCCTAATCCAATAAAACTCAAGAAATTAACCCATTTTCGCTGTCATTCATTAAATTATTTTTCTTGGAAATTCGACGTTCTTGCCACAACAAATAAACTGCGGGAATCACAATTAAGGTCAGCACCGTAGCACTAACCATTCCTCCAACCATTGGTGTAGCAATGCGTCGCATGACCTCTGAGCCTGTTCCTCCAAACATCATAATTGGCAGCAAACCACCAATAATAGCAGCAACGGTCATAAGCTTTGGTCGCAAACGAAGCAATGCCCCTTCTATCACTGCCAAGTGTAAGTCTTCTTGAGTCAGTTGTCGCTTTTCTTGTTGCGCCAATGCCTCTCGACGTTCAAGTGCATGATTAAGAAACACCAACATGACTACTCCAGTTTCGGCAGCCACACCTGCGAGCGCAATAAACCCTACCCCTACAGCAACCGATAAGTGATAGCCTAATACATACAAGAGCCAGATACCTCCGATTAGAGCAAACGGCAAGGTGGCTAAAATAATAACTACTTCTGCCATGCGCCTAAAGTTTAAATAAAGTAAAAAAGCAATGATAAAAAGAGTAATAGGAGCAACGACTTTTAAGCGCTCTTTGGCACGTTCTAAATATTCATATTGCCCTGACCAGGATAATGAATAACCTGCGGGTAATTTGAGTTTTTTACTAAGTACTTCTTGTGCTTCATTAACATAAGACGCTAAATCACGCCCGGTGATATCCACATAAATCCAACCGTTAAGCCGAGCATTCTCACTGCGAATCATGTCAGGACCTTCGGTAATATCAATACGGGCAATTTCACTCAAAGGAATCGTAGCCCCTGTTGCAGTCACAATGGGAAGCATCCTCAATCGCTGCAGTGAGTCGCGAATCTCGCGTGGATAGCGCAAATTAACAGGATAACGCTCACGCCCCTCTACCGTTTGAGTCACATTTTGCCCACCGATTGCCGTTTCAATCAGCTCCTGGATAGTCCCAATCGACAAACCATAGCGAGCGGCTTTAAGTCGATTAATATCAATGGTCACGTAACGACTGGAAGCCACACGCTCTGCATAAACTGAGGCCGTACCTGGGATTTGTTTTAATATCGTTTCAATTTCTTGACCAATTGATTGAATGGTTTTTAAATCGGGGCCAGCGACCTTAATACCAACCGGTGTTTTAATGCCGGTAGCTAACATGTCAATGCGTGTACGAATGGGCATCACCCAGGCATTGGATAAACCGGGTAATTTGACCCGTAAAGCGAGCTCTTCACGAATTTTCTCCAGGGTCATGCCAGGACGCCATTCACTCTGTGGCTTAAATTGAATCGTGGTTTCCACCATAGACAATGGCGCGGGATCGGTTGCTGTTTCGGCTCTGCCTATTTTGCCAAAGACTGTATCGACTTCAGGGACCGTGCGAATCAATTTATCTGTCTGTTGTAAAATGCGCTGCGCTTCCCCAATAGATACCCCTGGAAAAGTGGTGGGCATATAGAGTAAATCTCCTTCATCTAAATCAGGCATAAATTCACCACCCAGCCGAGTTATTGGCCAAAACCCTATGAGCAAGATGACACATGCCAAGAGCAAGATAGTTTTTGGTCTTTTTAATAACACATCAATCGCTGGACGGTATATCGCTCTCAATGCGCGATTAAGGGGATTTTCTTCTTCAGGCCTTATTTTACCGCGAATCAAATAGCCCATGAGCACGGGTACCAAGGTGATGGCAAGCACAGCTGAGGCCGCCATCGCATAGGTTTTGGTGTAGGCTAAGGGAGAAAATAATCGCCCCTCTTGAGCTTGCAGCGTAAAAATCGGTAAAAAACTAAAGGTGATAATCAATAGCGAGAAAAATAAAGGCGGTCCCACTTCAAGAGCTGCTTGCTGGATAATAGGCCAACGGTTTTTAGAAGAGTCCGGTTCTTTTTCAAGATGCTTATGCGCATTCTCAATCATGACAATCGCCGCATCTACCATAGCACCTATGGCAATGGCAATGCCTCCTAATGACATGATGTTGGCATTAATACCTTGCTCATACATGACCATGAGGGCAATAAGAATCCCCAAAGGCAAACTAATGATAATAATGAGGGCTGAGCGAAAATGAAATAAAAACACAATACAAATTAAGGAAACCACAATAAACTCTTCAATTAATTTATCGCGAAGTGTATGGATTGCTCGCAGGATTAAGCTTGAACGATCATAGGTGGTAATAAGTTCCACGCCTTTTGGCAAACTCGATTTCAATTGAGCTAATTTGTTTTTGACATTAGCAATCGTTTCCATGGCATTTTGTCCATGACGCATCACAATAATGCCACCAACTACTTCACCTTCCCCATTTAATTCCGTGAGTCCGCGACGCATTTGTGGGCCTAATTGCACATAAGCAATGTCTTTTAATAAAATAGGAACTCCATTTTTCCCCAATTCAACGGGTGTCTGCTCCATATCTTGAATGGACTTCATATATCCTTTAGCACGCACCATGTATTCTGCTTCTCCCATTTCAATGGAAGAACCCCCGGCTTCCCTATTGCCGTTCTGAATGGCTGATTTAACTTGCTCCAAAGTCAAGCCATAAGCACGCAGCCGATTGGGATCTAAAATAATTTGATATTGTTTGACCATTCCTCCAGCTGTTGCCACTTCGGCAACCCCAGGTACTTTTTGCAGCTCGTATTTAAGAAACCAATTTTGTAAACTGGTTAATTGCGCCAAATCATGAAGTCCAGTCTTATCCACTAAAGCATATTCATACACCCAGCCCACCCCAGTAGCATCAGGACCCAATGCCACTTGTGCACCACTTGGAAGACGATTGGTAATTTGACTTAAATATTCCAACACGCGCGAACGAGCCCAATAGAGATCGGTACCGTCTTTGAAAATGATGTACACATAAGCCACCCCAAAACCCGATTCGCCTCGAACCGTTACGGCTCCTGGAACCGCTAACATGGCAGTTGTAAGCGGGTAAGTCACCTGATCTTCCACGACTTGAGGTGCCTGTCCTGGGTAATCTACTTTAATAATAACCTGCACATCGGATAAATCAGGAATCGCATCCACTGCGGTATTGCTTAGAAAATAGGGCGCTGACAACAAAATAAGTGCTGTAGCTAATAAAATTAAAAAACGATTTTGTAATGACCAGCGAATGATTGCAGGAATCATTTGTCTTTGTCCTTTTTCATCTCGATAATGACAAACTGGTCATTTTCTTTTTTTAAAAAGAATTCAATCGCATCGCCCACTTTAAACTCACTCATCGGAATGGTTTTAACCACTAAAAAATCCATGGTCATAGCAGGCCAATTTAACTTTGGGATGGCATCATGTTGTAGGGTTATCACGTAGGTCTTTGCATTGATAGATTTGATGATGCCTCGACCCACGATCGCTGGGGTTTGCGAAGGTGATTGCTGATTAGTAGATTTTTGAGAAGATTCAAGATGTTCCAATCCGACTTTCAAATTACTTTCTGAATCAATCAGAAACTGCCCTGAGGTCACCACGTTCTCACCTACTTTGAGTCCTGAAAGAATTTCGATGCGCTCGCCTGACTCGATTCCTGTGGTTACTGACCGCACCTGAAAACCACTGTTCCCTAAAGAGACAACAACTCGCGCGCCTTCACTACTTCGAATGAGTGCTTCGAGTGGAATACTAAGAACATCTTGTTTTAATTCTGCTACTAAACTGATGCTAGCATACATATTAGGCTTTAAAAGACCCTCGGGATTGTCAAACAAAAACCGCACCTTCAAAGTTCGCGTTTTAAGATCGACTTCAGGATAAATGTAATCGACCTCTCCTTTCCAAAACTTACCCGGAAATGCCGTTAATTGGGCTTGAGCTTTTTCTCCTGTTTTAACCCAATTGGCCTCTTCCTCAAACACCTCGGCAATCATCCAAACGTTGGATAAATCAACAATACTCATCATTTCTGTCTCTGGAGTCACATACATTCCTTCTCGCACATTAAGCATGATCACCACACCACCTTGATGTGGGTAAATATCAATCAAATGACTTGAATGACGTGTTTTTTTTAATTGTGCAATTTGCTGTTCTGGAATATGAAATGTTTGTAGTTTTTGGTAAGACGCATTAATTAATGTTTGATTCTTGCTGTCAAGAGCAATTAAATATTCTTCCTGAGCATTCACTAATGTTGGCGAATACAATTGCAACACGATTTGACCTTTTTTAACCACATCCCCCACCGCTTTCACCAACAGCTTTTTCACCCAACCATTTGCATAAGCATGAATATGGCTGATGTTATTTTCGTTAGGCTTCACATAGCCTACTGTTTCAATTTGTCGTGCTAAAGAGCCTTTAATCACCGGTGCTGTTCGAACACCCAAGTTATTGATTAGAGATGGTGAAATCTGAATCGTTAAGGACCCTTGCTCTTGGGTGTCTTCTGCATAAACCGGTGTCAACTCCATTCCCATGCGTGATTTTCCAGGTTTTGAATAATGGATGGTCGGCTCCATAGAATCAATCCAATAAAGCGGTTTTTTTTCCGTAGTGGTTGGGCTGGCGCCTTTATTTGTTATCGCTAAAGGGCTTAAGTAATAGCCTATTATCACACCAAGAAGCAAGGCAAAACCCACCGTGAATAAGGAATATTTCTTCATTGAACCTTCCCTTCTAAATACAAGAGCATTGCGCGGGATTTAGCACGCTCCACGTGTAGTTGTATTGATTCCAACTCAATTGTCAGTTCATTACTATAGGCTCTTAATACATTGTTTAAGTCAGCACTGATATTTTGATAAGCGATTAAAGAGGCTTTCGCATTTTGCCGAGATTCTGGAATCAGCTGTCTTTTGTACACTGTTTCTCGAGCCCCTAAACGATTCCAAACGGCATATTGCGTGTTGAGTACTTGTAATAAATCACGATAATGGATTTGCTGATCAAAGGTTGCAGCAGCCAATCGGCTGTAAGCTGCTCGCATTTGCCTGTCTTGTCGATTGGCTGGAAAAAAGGGTAAATCAACCGTGACCTGTGCGCCAACAAAATCAGAACGCGGCATTCCATCCGGCATGCGTCCTTGACGCTTAGCATAGCCAATATTTAACATCCATCCCGGTTTATATTGCTCTGCTGCAAATGCCACCTCACTGTGAGCCGCAGCGATTGCAGCAGCATCGATATTTAATAGAGGATGTTGTGGTAGACATCCTTGTATTCGCTTAAGAGAAGGTAAAGGCCATGAGGGGATGGAAAGTGCTAAGGGACGATAGGCCTCTCTTCCAACCCATCGTTCTAATTGAGCGCGCAAGACACGGATTTGTTGCTGAATTTGAATCTCTTGATCATTAAACTTTGAAACTTCCAACTGCACTTGCAAAACATCGGATTGATTTGTTTTACCCGTTTGATATTGTGAAGCGGTCACTTTAAATAAATTTTTATACACTAAACGATTGGCTTGTAAAATACGCAGCGCTTCGGTCCAGTAATAAAGTTCTAACCAAGTTTCTCGTACATTGCGAATTAACGTTAAGGCTTTTTCATGCGCTTTTCTATGCTCCGCAAGTGCTAGCGCCCGGCTTTGTTTTGATTTCATGGATAAGGAACGACCACGAGCAAAAGTTTGTTGCAATCCTACTTGCTCCATCGTCATCTCATCTTGGGTAAAACTAAAAGAATTAGTCGGTACATTAGTAACTCCAACGACCAATTGCGGATCAGTTAATTGACCCTCAGCAATAGCTTGTTGTTGTAATGCCGCACTCGCTGCTTGAAAGCGGTGTAATTCAGGCGAAGTAGCAAGAGCTAACGATTCTGCTTCAGATAAAGTAAGCTTTTTTTCCTTGTTTATGGCCAATGAAGGAAAACTTATGGTCACAAAGATTATTAGAATAACCCATCGAATGGGGCAATGTTGTTTCATATGATATAGTCCATTCCATGTACTCTAATGGATGAATAAATTATGAGTCATCTCAATAGTAATTATTGATTCTAACACCATAAATTCTTTCATAACCACTAAATCCATAAACATTTAGTTTCTTGTTATTATGGGCTATAAAGCGGCTAAGAAAATATCAAAAATCGCTAGCTAATTAAATCTTTATTAGATTAATTAAATAGTCTCCCTATATTGTGTTTATGATTCCGTTACACTTCTAATAGCCATTTAATAGTCAATATTATTAACCCTACGGCATAGATAAAGTGTCTTTTCGCATTCTATTTGCAAGGTCGTATGGGAAATTTTAAATTGGTTTAATAATAATAACTGAACTTCATCCCTGACCACTTCTTCCTTAAAACGAGAATCAATGACAAGGTGAGCTGTTAAGCTACTCTTATCGGAAGTAATAGCCCAAATATGTAAATCATGTACGTCTAAAATACCTTTTATAGACATTATTCGAGACTTAATTTGGTTAAAATCAATTCCTGCGGGTACGCCTTCTAAGAGGATGTTGATAGTCTCTTTTAAAAGTATCCACGTGCGGGGCAATACCCACAATCCAATTAAAACTGCGATAGCAGAGTCCACCCAGCTCCAATCTGTGAAGCGAATCAAAAGCGCTGCAATAATCACCCCTATAGAGCCTAACATATCACTCCAGACCTCAAGATAAGCACTTTTTAAATTTAAATTTTTATCTTGGTCACGGGATAATAAATACATAGATGCTAAATTAATAAGCAGACCGAGACTGGCAATAATTAACATACCCGTGGAATAAATTTCAGGAGGTTGTTTTAACCGTTGATATGCCTCATATATAATATAAAGCGCTACTACAAAAAGAAGAGCTGCATTAAATGCAGCAGCTAGAATTTCAAATCGATAATAACCAAAGGTACGGCGTGCATCAGCCGGTCGTTTACTTACACGGATAGCAATTAGTGCAATAATTAACGCAGTAACATCGGTTAACATATGCGCAGCATCGGAGATTAATGCAAGGCTGCCGGTTAGAATACCGCCGATTACCTCAGCAATCAAAAAACCACCTGTTAATGAAAGAGCCCACCAAAGTGATTGTTCTCTCGAAACTCCTTGAACATTGGGCTTAATCTTCTTGTCCATAATGTCTTCCTAACAATGATGTGTCACATCACTCTCGATGCATCTAACAATTAGCTCTTAAAGGCACTTGGCACCCTTTATAACATTCTAAAGGAAACCCCATGTAAAAAAATAGCTGCAAACATTAGAACAATAAAGAGAACAATAATGAACTGCCAGCTTTTCCTTTTTTTAAAAATGAAAAGAAAAAGCCCGCAGAACACAATGACTATCGCACACAGAGCGACTAAAAACCATGGAGTAAGTTCCATCATCTTTCCTTGACTGATTAAAGACCTGAGCTATTCTTTAGGTTCATGCAGATGTCCACCATCACCACCAAACCCTCCTTGATATCCTTCCTCAGGATGAGCTGTATCAGGATTATTTTTTGCACAGGACATTAAACTGCAACCTAATAAGAATGCCCCTATCAAAACAATAATTTTTTTAAATCCCATAGTCATTTTTTATTTCCTTTTGAATCGATACCTATTAAGCATAACATACTGAATATTAGTATGTATTCCTCTTCTATTTGAGGATAATATGTCCCAACTCCAACTCCAACACTACATCATTTATTTTTATTATATTCCTCCAAATAATTAATTATCTTAGTGACATCATTAATGTTCATAGGCTTTGCAAAGCAAGGGTACAGACTGTGTTTTAAAATTTTATGAGGTGATGTACTCAGTAATATAATGGGGGTCAGTTTATTTAAGATTGATTGTTCCCGGATAAGATGAATCAGTTCAAAACAATCGCATTCTTTATTAAGCTCAGCATCAATCAAAATGACATGATAGGTTTTTAATTCCACCAAAACCAAGGTGGATTCAACATCTAAGGCCATATCGACACAATGCCCCAATTGAGTTATATGAGCGCGTATAATAATCCGTGCGCCAAGAGAGGGTTCGGTTACTAAGAAATGCAATATGCCATTCATCTACCACCTCTCAATACATAGCCTCTTTTGTTAACACTTTCTTGATTCTTATTTTTAATGTCTACACACGGCATGCCTTAAAGCACTACAAATCCAAACATTCAAACTCACTCCTGAGTTTTTTGCAGCCATGAATACATCCCGATGAAGTTCGGGCGAAACAGTGAGTGCCAATCGGCCTGATAAAGGTAACTCAGGCTCTTTCAATTGTTTCTCACAACTTTTTAGATAATTATGGGTGTTTTTACAGGAACGGGGCAAATGCGACCAAGACCACCTGTTTCTGTCATCAATTTAACCATTTCAAACTAAATCTAAAAATTTATCTACTGAACAACTTCACTGGTTCACGCCTATCATAAAGAGCCTTAAATATACTAATGACTATGCCGATTTAAAATTAATTACATCTTCTAATGAATAATCTGGGTCAATAGCACTTAACAAATTGCTGAGATCGTAAGTCCCGTGTAAGTTGGGGGTCCGGGTGAGTAAAACAGCCAGATCATTCCATTTGAATATTCGGTAATGAAGATCATAATATTTTTGAAGGCACAAAATTTAATGAGTTTTGGAAGTAATTTTGATTGGGTACTTAAGAGGATGATAGTCGGACAATTCAATATCATGTTAGAATGTCAGACCTAAGAATTGATTTATAAAAATGCTGTCATTTTCTGAGCGGCATCTTTAATAAAGTCATCTGCGTCGATTTTTTCATTTCCAGCTATAATATGATTCTCATTATCAAAAGTCATGCTCAATTTTCCAGATGGAAATAATCCTTCAGGAATACCAGCTTCGTTTGCTGCTTGTTTTAATAAACCTTCAGGATGATCTTCTAATCTTAAACAAAGAGTATCCTCTGCATCAATGAGTAAAGAGTCTAGGATATTCATAAATTTTAATGACCAGGTAGGATTTTCTGTTTCCAGTTTCTCAAGATAGCCTCGTCTATCCATCGCTTCCATTGAAGCCATAAAAGAAGGTAAACCCGATTTACTAGCTATTAGCGCTTTAGGGTTTAGTTCACCCGTTAGAATCTGATTCCAATATAATGACGCTGCATTACGCTGCTCTCCAGTAATCTTCATAATAACACCTCTCTAACATTATTAATAATTCATCCGTTCCACCTAGCCAAAGGCTAGTCCATAATAATCCTTTAAAGAGGTGTAATAATACCACAATTGTGATCTTTTTATAATCAGAAACTAATAGCAGGATGGGATTCGAATAAATAATCCTATGAAACTAATCGTATAATAATCATTATGCGATTAGTTACCCTTCGACTCATCGCATAATTGGTTTTATTGTGGTAGATTATCGTATTAAAATCTAATCGCATAATTATTAATGAGCAAAAACACGTATATTGAAAATTACATCGCTTATCAAAAATCGACTGATAAATCACCAGCAACGTTGGCGAGTTATCGTAGCGACCTAATCCAATTTGCTATTTGGTTTGAATCAATCAATGGTGTCGAAATGAAATTGATTAACATTACGCCAACTGATGCACGCCAATACAAGCAACATTTGATTGATTCAAATCTCAGGCCGCCAACTATTAATCGACGGTTGTTATCACTGAAATATTTTTTGGGGTGGGGATGGGAAACAAAGAAAATAAAATATCGATTCCCACTGCCAAAGACAGTGAAACAATCACAGTCGATGCCTAAGTGGCTAACCCGTTCCCAGCAAAATCAATTACTTCGTCACGTAGAGCAGTATGGCAACAAAAGAGATGCTGCCATTGTGAAAATATTGTTGAATACAGGCTTACGTGTCAGTGAATTGTGCGACATGCAATGGGCGCATATCACCATGAGTGAGCGTAAAGGCAGGTTGCAGGTTAATGCTGGCAAAGGATGCAAGTATCGTGAGATCCCATTAAATAAGGATGTACGCCTTGCTTTATATAATTTGGATTATACAATACATGCTGGCAGTGACGCCTTTGTTTTTAAAGGTCAACGTGGCGCGCTTAGTCCACGAGGTGTGCAGTTGATGCTAAATCGGCTACGTATTCCTGATGAGCTTGGTGTTATCTCGCCCCATCACTTTAGACACACGTTTTGTAAAAATTTGGTTGATGCAGGGATCAGTTTGGAAAAAGTGGCTATGTTGGCTGGGCATGAACGATTAGATACAACAAAATTATACTGTCAACCGTCATTTGCTGATCTAAGCGACGCTGTTGAAAAAATCGGAGAACTTGATTAATGCGTTTGATGGATGTACTGCCCAGCAAAGAGGCCAAGCGTTTTAGCCAACCGCCAACGTTTAATGGTGATGACCGAAAAAATCATTTCAAGGTAGACGAGCCTCTTCGCGAATCCATTGATAATGCCAAGCAAACCGATAGCCAAATTGGCCTATTGCTTCAGTACGGCTATTTTAAAGCCAGCGGAAAATTTTTCACAAGTAAGTCATTTAAATCGAGTGATATCAAATTTGTATCAAAAATACTCGGTGTAGCGCCTCCAACGGATTTTCTAGAAAAATACACTGATCGTATGCACCAAAAGCATCGATTATTAATTCTTGATATTTCCGGACATGTTGACTTTGGAAGTGCTATTCAATTTTTTGAGGAATCAGTAGCCGATATGGTTGATAAGCAAATGCACCCACGTAAAATGTTTTATGTGCTTGTTGAGCAACTGCGTCAGAAAAAAATTGAACTGCCAAGCTATGACCGGATTACCAGGACAATCACAGATAAATTTCATGACTTTGAAAAAAATATCATACAAACGATGGCAGATCTGATCTCGCCGGCACAAGTAGAAGCATTAGAGCAACTGACGATGACCACTGACAATCATTATGATAGATCGTTGCTGACTCGGTTAAAAGTTATCACTCAATCCTTGAGGCCTGCCAAAATAAAAAGCGGTATACGTAGTTTTCTTATCATCAAAAAGCTTCACGAAGAAATAATCCCTATTATTGAAAAATTGACTTTATCAACAGAGGCAACCAAATATTACGCACAGTGGGTAATCAAGGCTAAAACCACACAGATTGCAGAGATGACCGAGTCCCATAAGCGACATTTATACTTAATGTCTTTCATTGACCACAGCTATAAAATTTGGCAAGACACGTTGGTTGATATGCTGTTAAAAAGCGTTCAGCAACAATTAAATAAAGCTGAACGCATTGTCGGTAAGATGTTAATCGATCGCATGCCAGAAAAAAATCGACTGACCGCCTCTATTCTATCTGGGCTTGATGACTCACAAGGCACCGTTAATGCCGTTCGAGTCGTTGTGCACGATCCTGCATTGAGTAATGATGACAAAATTTTAAAACTATACCAGATCGTTCCCAGTCAGGAAAAAGATGCGCCCTTGAGCAAAACAGACGAAGATTCAGAGAAGCTAAAACGCCAACTCGAAGCAGAAAAAACGCAGAACGACGAATTTGATGTGTTGAGTAGTTTGTCCAGAAAACTGCAAAATCGCGTGTCTGATATTGTGAAACACTTGAAATTTGAAGCGTGCAAAGGCGCAGAAGACCTTTACTCTGCTATCGAGCACTACCAATCAGCGAAAAAAATCACATCAACGGCACCCGACTCATTTTTAAGTGATCTTGAGTACACCGCGATTCATCGAGATGAAAAATTCAATGTGTCACTTTATAAAGCTGTACTTTTTTGCAAAATTGCTGCTGCAATTAAATGCGGCCAAATCAGTCTGGTTTATTCTTATCGATACCTTTCAATTGATTCTTATTTGATCTCAGAGAGATACTGGAAAGAGCATAAAGCGCACTTGTTAGAGAAGCTTGGATTGGAACAATTTAGCGACATTGAGGCAATGTTGCCCGCATTTCGTGGTATTTTAGACAAGCAATTTATAGATGTAAATCAGGGTATTCTCAATGGCGCGAACAAATACATTACCATTCAGAAGGACGGTAGCTTTTCTGTCCATACACCCGCAGTTGAAAAGCCAGACTATGATTCCATTTCACTGATTATTGGTAACGACAGATATATTCCAATTTTACAAATGATGGCTGAAATGAATACGTTGACAACATTTACATCTAATTTCAAGCACCATAAAATTAAGGGTGCGGCGGGTGCGCCAAATAACGAAATTTTTTATGCTGGTCTGTTTGGTTTGGCGAGCAATATAGGCTTGCATAAATTGGCTAACACCGCAGTTGGAATTAACTACAACACGTTGTCAAACACGGTGAATTGGTATTTTTCATTAGAAAATTTACATGCTGTAAACCAGTCCCTGACTGATCTGATGGGTAAGCTGTGGTTGCCTGAAAAATTTAAACGCGAAAAACATCTACTGCACACCTCCAGCGATGGGAAAAAACAATGTGTGTCGGCTGAGTCATTAAATGCTAACGAATCGTTCAAATATTTTGGTAATGGCAAAGGTTCGAGTGTTTATCGATTTATCGATGAACGCGGGATTTTATTCTATTCTACTGTATTCAGTAGCTCAGAACGGGATGCGGCTTACGTCATTGACGGACTGCTCCACAACGATGCGGTTGCTAGCAATATACATTCAACGGATACACATGGTTATACCGAAATGGTTTTTGCTGTATCCCATTTAATTGGTGTGACGTTTGCTCCGCGAATAAAAGATCCCTCCGCGCAAATTTTAGTTAGTTTCAGCAAAATAAAATCCGAGTTAACCACTAAAGGCTATCCAATTAAACCAACTTATTATGTCAACGAACACCGGATCAGACGTAATTGGGACAATATATTGCGTCTGATTGCCACGATAAAACTTCGTGAGCACCGTGCGTCGACGATACTGAAACGATTAGGTGAGTATTCCAATCAACACCCACTACAAGAGGCATTAAAAGAATTTGGCCGGGTCATCAAGTCAATTTTTATGCTGAAATATTTTGATGACGTAGAATTACGGCAGACAATCGAAAAACAACTAAACAAGGGTGAGCTGGCCAATAAATTTTCCGGAGCAATCTCATTTGCAGATCAAAATATACTGGAGGCGCACAGTGAGGATCAAGAGATTTCAGTAATGTGCAGAACAATTATCCAAAATATCATTATTCTGTGGAATTACATTGAATTAACCAAAATCATTATGAGATCAGATGTCGATGAACGAGCTTTATTGCTTGAAAATATTCTCAGCGCATCGATATTAACCTGGCGACATGTCAACTTGCACGGGACTTACGATTTCAGTAATTTGTTAAGTGCTAACGACCCTGATTATTCATTGGATGATGTAATTAATTTTAAATCGGCATAGTCATTGGCATATTTAAGGCTCTTTATGACAGGCGCATATGACCAAGTTATGCGATTAGATTGCAATGAAGGCTATAGTGGCTAATCCCTTATGTAGCATAGGGTTTTAGTTTGTTTTTGGGTGTTAGCTAGTAAAATTTTTCAGTAGATAAAATTTTAGATTTAGTCTGAAATGGTTAAATTAATGACAGAAATAGGTGGTCTTGGTCGCATTTGCCCCGTTCCTGTAATAACACCCATTGATACAACAACAGCACAAGGCAGACTGATGTTTAACCTTTTTGCATCCTTAGCTGAATTTGAAAAAGATTTGATTAGAGAACGTACCATGGCCGGATTGTCTTCTGCTCGAGCGAGAGGTAGGACAGGTGGTCGGCCTCAAGGACTTACCAAACAAGCTACTGAAAAAGCATGTGCAGCTGAAGCACTTTATCGACAAGGCGAATTAACTTCTGAAAAAATAGCTCTGCAATTAGGCATTTCGAAACCAACCTTATATAAGTACCTTAAATTTAGATGCGTACCAATTGGGTTTAAAGACGCACAATAACTACATTTAGCAGTTTCATTAAGGAAATTACCATTTTAGGATAATATAAATGATTATTACAGTTCTGTTGTTACTCATTTCATCTGTTTTTATTTATTTATCCTGTGAGTTTTTTGTTAATGGGATTGAATGGGTCGGCCATAAATTTAACGTGACTAAAAACGCGACCGGCACCATTTTAGCCGCATTTGGTACGGCTCTTCCTGAGAGTGTAGTGACTTTTGTAGCGGTGGTTTTTGGCACTACTCCTGCACAAAAAGAAATTGGTGTAGGTGCGGCGATTGGTGGCCCATTAGTTTTGGCAACTATTGCCTATGCTGTTGTAGGATGGACCTTTATTACTACAAAAAGCAATAATGAAAAACGAATTTTATCAAAAACTACTGAACTGCGCCTTGGATATGATCAAATGTGGTTTATGAAAATATTCATCTGTAAAATAGCGATTGGGCTATTTGCTTTTGGATTCAAACCATGGCTTGGAATAGGATTTCTGGTAGCTTATGCACTTTATGTTAGGCAGGAAATGAAAGGTACAGACGATCCCGAACATTTGGATTTTATTGAGCCTCTAAAAATAAGACCCCATGATAACAATCCCTCACAAACCTGGGCATTGTTACAAACTATACTTTCCTTAATTGTCATTTTTATTAGTTCACATATATTTGTTCATCAGCTCGGAATCATTGGCCCCAGTCTTGGGTTGCCTCCTCAGATGGTGGCCTTACTTTTAAGCCCTATAGCAACAGAACTCCCTGAAATTATGAATGCTGTAATATGGGTTAGCCAGGGAAAACAAATACTGGCTCTTGCCAATATCAGTGGGGCAATGATGATTCAAGCTACTGTACCTAGTGCGTTAGGAATTTTTTTCACTCCATGGATTCTTGATAATGCTTCAATATGGGGAGCAGTCATAACCATGGTATCTATTTTAGGTTTATACCTCCTGTTACGAAAAAGCGCTTTAACTGGTCTTCGGTTATCATATTTTGGACTATTTTATGTTGTATTTGCTGTTGGACTCTATTTTATTTGAAAATCCAACGTAGTCCGACTTAAGTCGGTTGGCTCCCCAAGCCTCTTAATAAAGGGGATGACTCTTATCTATCTAATCAAAAAATAAAATATGCTAAACTGTATAAGAAATATATTGAACTGTTCTTTAATAGGAAATTGAATAACTAAAGTTACTTGGTAACGAAAGCTAGGGGATAAAATGAAACACATCAAATATGGATTTGGAAAAAAAGTATCGTACTCCTTTGAGCTTGCAATTGAGAAAGTTACAATGGAATTACAAAAAGAAGGGTTTGGAGTTCTTACAAAAATAGATGTGTCGGAAACTCTGAAAAAAAAGTTAGATCAAGATATGCCCCCCTATCAGATTCTAGGTGCATGTAATCCACAATTCGCCCATCATGCATTAGAGAAGGAGCCGTCTATTGGATTGCTGCTACCCTGTAATGTAGTTGTACGACAGGATAATTCAGCCAATGTATTTGTTGAATTTATGGATCCACAAGCAGTATTAGAATTAGTCGGTAATCCTGAAATCAATAAGGTTGCCAGCGAAGTAAGAAGTCGACTTGAACGAGTACTGAGCTCTCTGTAAATACGGATCTATATTAAAGATGACTTCTTGTAATAGGGCTAACGACGTAATGAAAATCCAGTGTTTAACAAATGATAACTGCATCGATATAGTATGTTTTATGATGAATGGTAGTATCTTCTGAAGTGGCTTATTCTTTGATTCATCAAGTCGCTTCAAGTGGTTTATTTGACTGCAAAAAATAAATGAAACCTAAATCAACAATATGTTTTTATTTAATCAAACTCACCAGTTAAAGAATTAATCTTTTAGCATTAATAGATATATAGAAATTATAAAGGAACGTGTTATGACAAAACCTACAAACGTAACCACGTTTTTAGTTGCTGGGCTTGATTGTCCAACCGAAGAACAAATGATACGCCGTCAACTCCAAGCCATTCCTGAAATTGAAAAAATGGATTTCAATTTCATTGGTGAAGAAGTCACTATTTATCATTCTCTGGATAGCATTGAGTCACTTAAAGCACAAATAGAAACATTAGGAATGCGTGTCAGTATCAAAAGCAGTGTTAGTAACAGCAGCGCTGCAAAAACAGGATATGATAATTCCTGGCTATGGATTACGACAGCAGGGATGTTGGCCCTTATCTCCGAGGGAATGGCTTATTTATACCAAACAGAGCAATCCCTTTGGGTTGGGGTAATGGCTTTAGCAGCGATAGTAATCAGTGGACCAACAGTATTTAAGAAAGGCTTGTTTGCTTTACGTTCTAAAACTCTGAACATTAACAGCTTAATGTTCATTGCAATTACAGGGGCAATACTCATTGGCGAATGGCCGGAAGCAGCGATGGTGACCGTTCTTTTTGCATTGGCAGAACGAATTGAGCGCTATTCATTAGACAAAGCGCGATTAGCCATTCGAAGCTTATTGCAAATTGCACCAGATGAAGCAACTGTTAAAACAGCAGCGGGCACATGGCAAAAATTACCTGTTGAGGGCATAAAACCCGGTACCATTATCCGTGTTAAACCTGGTGAACGCATTCCATTAGATGGTATTGTTATCTCTGGACAAAGTAGTGTTAATCAGGCGCCCATAACGGGTGAGTCCATGCCCATAAGTAAACAAGTTGGCGACAGTGTTTTTGCTGGAACACTCAATGAGCGTGGTTCGCTTGAAGTAAACGTAAGCAAAGAATCCGGTGATACTCTATTAGCTAAAATTGGTAAAGCAATAGAGCAAGCGCAAGCTGAGCGCGCGCCAACCCAACGATTTGTTGATCAATTTGCCAAGTATTATACGCCTATTATGGTATTAATCGCTGTGGCAGTTGCGTTAATTCCGCCACTTCTATTGGGGTATCCATTTTACGAATGGATCTATAAAGCCCTTACTTTACTCGTGATTGCTTGCCCCTGCGCGCTGGTTATATCAACCCCGGTTACGGTAGTCAGTGGATTGTCTGCGGCAGCACATCACGGTCTTCTTATAAAAGGAGGAAGTTATTTGGAAATGGGTTATCAATTAAAGCTCATTGCTCTGGATAAAACAGGAACCCTTACAGAAGGAAAACCTGTAGTCACCGATTTTATAGACTATCAAAACACACATAAAAGAAGCGATTTATTGCTCTTAGCCGCAAGTCTCGACAGTCATTCTGAACATCCCGTTGCCCATGCATTGCTTGAATACTGGCACCAGGAACAACCTATGACTACTTTAGCAACTGTAAGTAAATTTGAAGCCCTTCCTGGTCGTGGGGTTATGGGGATTATTAATAACGAACTATATTATGTAGGGAACCATCAACTAGCAGAAGATAATAGGGTTTGTAATTTTGATATCGAAAAACAATTGGAACAGTTAGAGAAAGAAGGAAAGACAACTGTTATTTTAAGTACTACTAAAGCGGTGTTAGCCATTTTTGCCGTAGCTGATACGCTTCGCCCGACCAGCCAATTAGCTATTCTATCGTTGCATCAACGGGGTATCAAAACAGTAATGTTGACTGGAGATAATGCAGTTACCGCGGCAGCCATTGCCAATGAAGTGGGTATTGATGATGTCAATGCTAATGTCTTGCCTACAGAGAAACTTAATGCGATGAATGCATTACTGGCCCGTTACCATACTGTTGGTATGGTAGGAGATGGAATCAATGATGCGCCGGCTCTAGCAAAAGCCACCATTAGCTTTGCTATGGGCAAGGGAACTGGTACCGCCTTGGAAACCGCTGATGTGGCTCTTATGAATGATGATTTAGCGATGCTGCCTTTATTTATTGATTTAAGCCGCAAAACAGCACAAGTGCTGCGGCAAAATATTAGTTTATCACTTGCAATCAAATTTGTTTTTTTTATTATGGCATTGGTTGGTTTAGCGACTTTATGGATGGCCGTATTTGCAGACATGGGGGCTAGTCTTATTGTTGTTGCTAATGGCTTGCGATTACTTAAATTTAAAAAAAATATGGGGTATGACAGATCGTTGGATTGAATAATCGATTAATAATAATTGAGAGGTTGATTATTCACATAATACGCCACCTGCGAAATCTGACATGTCCGCGCTGTGGATTAGCTCAGTGAAACCATACCAATGGACACTTACCAATTTCACTCGACTAATAAAAGGGTTACCTCCTGTTGGCAACATTTTAATATGCTTGGGACATTTACATTTCGCAAATCAGAAAAATTTATTGATATTCAATTGGTTGCGAAATTACTGTTAGAGGATGAAACCATCAATGTTCGCTTTATAAGCCTTGCTGAATAAGGGTTATAAGCCTTGATGCTGATAAACCAGCGCTATATGGAATTAACCCCTAATAAACAAAGCGAGGACTATCAGAAAATAACTGGGTCTCGATTCATTTTACAAATAATAACCTAGCTTTTATTCTTTCGGGATAAAAATAAAAAAAATCGACCTTTAAATTCCTCTTGTATTCGATTATTAACAGCCGATTAATGATAAAGTTTGTCTGAAATCAATCGTTGCTAAAATCACTTAAAATAGGCATTAAATAAGGTGCTGCCTATATCTCATTCTTTTAGGAAAAATTATAGCCATAAAATAGAGCTTTATTGGAAAGCATGGCTTGGTTGTTGTGATTAAAAAGAAAAGCCCATCTGCTGATAAGTTGCCTGGGATGAACTGCTGATTTTCAATAAAGCAAGACTTTGCATCGTGCGCCGATTTTCATTTTTAACCGTTTTGGCATCTGCTAACTTCTTCTTGTTGTTCTCGGTAATTACTGAAAAAGGCAACAGGTACAACAGCAAGGCATTATCGCAGACAAATGTTTTAAGCTGATAACCGCGTTGGTGGCGTACTTTGGTCAGCAGGCAAAAGTGCTCAAAAGCTTCGTTAAAATTGGCAAAGGACAGAGTGCGGCTTTGTCCGAGTTTTGATTTAATGCGGCCATTGATTAAGGTAATCACCCAGTCTTCTAATAAATCTTTGCTTAAACGAATCACATAATAGCGGGTGTCTTTTTCAAAACGGGCATCATGATAAGCTTCAATAGGGTAAAAATGAATCAGATGCACAAAGGGCAGGGCAGTGAACCAAGGCATCTGCATTAAAAAGAACCAAGGCTTGCAATGCGTTTTAAGCGGGTTGGATTATCTTCCACGTATTCTGAGGTCGTGGAAATATTGGCATGACCCGCAAGGCGAGACACCGCTTTAATGTCGGCCCCTTGTTCAATCAAACGCGTAATGAAGGTGCGTCGACCGGAATGTGAGCTGGCGCCAACCAATCCTGTTTTATCATAAAGCTTGCGAAACCATTTTTGTAACACGTCAGGTTGAAAGCGATTACCACGCTGGGTTTTAAAAAGGTACCCTTTTTTATTGAAGGCTTCTTTTTCTTGCATTTGTAACTCATCCACATGGTCTTGCAAAGCGCCGGCCACTTTTTTATTCGTCACATAAACATGACGTTGTTTTTCTCCCTTGGTCATTGAGCGTAACAAATTAATTTCATCCATGACTTTAAGATGGTGATCGCATACATCACTGATTTTAAGAGCGGCAATTTCCTTGACGCGCAGCCCCAATCCAAAAGAGCAATAAATGATGGCGACGTTACGCAGCGCAAATGGACTGTCTTTGGCCATAATGAGCAATCGTTTGAATTCACCCTCGGTAAGCACCCGCGCCTTGCCTTCTTTCGCCATCTTTTCCTTTTGGGTCTTAAAATATCATAAATTAATCGATTTTAAGACCTAAATACGAAGACGTCAAGAGGGGCTGCTCCGATAACCCTTATAAACACTGAAGTGGTCTTATAATGTACCTTTCAAGACCTCTTTGATTTTGATTCATTGTATGAATATTTTTGTTTTGGCTCTTTGTTATTGTTTATAATGGTGATTATTGCAAAACAACTATTTGGAAGGATATGTAACATGTTTTTAGGGGAGTGTAATTTAAAGCTGGACCCAATTTATTACTTCAAAAAACGATTAAATGCAGAATCTATTTGCCCTATTGCTGATGTTATTTACAATGATTCAACTATGAAAGAGGATTTTACTCGCTTAATTTATGCCCACTGCCAGAGTGGTTTGCCTACAACTATCTTTCATTTGCAAATCACTATAGGAACTGAACAACAACGAGCGGCCAAGAGCTCGGAGTGGTATAATGATATGGTTGCTCCTTTTTTAGATTTTTTCTACAAAGGTGGTGTAAGTAAATGGCTTGGGGAAAGTGAATCACATTCACTGGATGATTTAGGTTTAATTGGTTAATACCAGTTCTTGATCACCTTGAAGGATAAAAATGAACGAAGAAAAAAGAAATTGGTCCCTATTAGATGAATTTTGGTTGAAGTTTAAGCCATTGGCGGTTCAGATTCAGCCTACCAATAGAAATGTACGTGAAGTGGACCAGTCGATTGATTCATTAAAAGAATTCATTACAAATATAGTCGAGGGCGATAAAAATCAAAAGAAAATTGGCCAAGAGTAATGAGCTTGGTATTGAAAATAAAATAGTATTCCGAGTAAGAAGCGCATTTATTAAATGAGAGAGTAAAGCAATATGCTATCTATTCTAAAAGAAAATATTTTATTGCTCATTTTGTTGAGCTGGTGTTGTTACCAAATTCATCTGGATTCAGAAAAACATGCTGCTGATCATTATATTTCCTTATCTGAAGCCTGGGAAAATCTAAATTCTAATAAGTATTTTGATGCTGAAATTTGTGAGAGGGCTCAAAAAAAAATTGCAAATGAAAATTAAGTAAACCCCATATTTAAAGTGAATAAATGATGAACAAACCATCTTTTAAATTATATGCACTAACTTTGATATCATTAGTTCTGTTTTCAACAGGCGTATACTCTAAAAATAAATTCACGGAGCTTAATGAGTTAATTGATATTTCTGCCAAGATAGAATTAGTAAAGATTATGTTGACCTCTAATATCTATCCTAATGATTCATCGTGTGCTTTGGCAAAGAAAATAAAGGATGGTGAGCAAGTATTGTTGAAAAATTATGATACCAAGCCAATCTCTCACGATTTAATGATTGATTTGATTCATTTATCAAAAGAAATACATGAAAAGTGTGTAGTAATGTCTTCTTTTAACAAGAGAATCCTGCCAATTATAAGAAATGGCAACCTGTCTGCTTCATTTGAGCAAGATTATGAGCTAATAAATGTGCCGCAATTCTTAAAAGTTAATTTAGTGAATCTGCAAAATGAGCAACTCAGTCAACTAAAGCAATGCTCTATTAAGGGCTCCATTTTTATAGTTGGTCATACAGTAGTGAATGCAGTAGCTAATGAGTTGCAATGTAAAATTAATGGTATTAATGTATCATTTCGTCTAATGTCTTCATTATCTGTAAAAAACACCCTGTCATGTGTAAAGTCTATTGAATATCTACCAGAATTTATACAGCCGTGTAAAAAGCTAATTTTATCAAAGAATAAAAAAGTGTCTTTAATGCTAGCTAGTAATTTTGATGATGTCACATTAAGCCATGATGAGATATCAAAGAAAATTGCTCAGGAGGCTTTTGGGAAATAACTTAAAGGACAAGGATGACTGAAATAAATATCCATACAAGATATAGTACTATCAGCCACGAGCATTTAGATGATTTAGTGAGTTGGGTTACGGGTGAATACCCAGATTCGGGTCTTGTTCTGGCTGAATGCTCTGATGGCCTTTGGTTTATTGAGGTAGACTACGGCCATGCTTTTGATTCGTTTTTAGGCGTTTCAAAACCAAAATGTATTCCTTATTTAGAACCTAATTTCTATTCAAGCAGAAAAGAGGCTTTAACTACAGCCTTGCAATTGATCAAGCAAGTTTATAAAAATTTAAATGAAGAAAAAATATTGGAATACCTTAAGCGTGAAGAAGCCGCGTCTTTATAATAAGAAATAATTTGGAAATGTTTTTATGAGCATGGAATATATTCGCATGTACTATAAAGTACCTGCAAAAAGAGGACAAAAGGTTGTTGCTAATGGAGTGCCAGGGATAATTACTGGCTCCAGGGGTGCTCATTTAAAAATACGTCTGGAAGGTCAGAAAAGCTCATCTCTATACTACCCTACTTGGGAAATACAGTACCTGTAATTAATAGCGTATTAATTGCACAAACAGTTTTTTAATAAAAAAATACTCACCTAACTTAGAGAGATAATGATATGAATTCTTCAGTACAAATGGATGTGAAGGTTTTGGCCAATAAATGTGAATTACTTGGGTTAATAGACCGGACATATCAGATCGAAGCTCTTTATAGAAAAGGTGATCTTCAGCAAGGAGCTGTTATTTTAGACTCTTTAAGAGAAAGCCTGAAGGAGTTATCTGCAAGGTCTTCTAAACCTGATGATAAGTAACATCTTTAGAAGAGGGATTTTTTCAAGCTTTTAGTCGTTTTATTTCTGATTCGTTATCCATCACCATTTTTCTTAACGCGTTGAGTTCATTATTTATTTTTTTGATATGTTTGCGGTTACTGCATTTGCAGATCATGGCAGTGGTGGTTGCCACTACAACGGTATAACTAGTAGCTATAATTTCGAATTCAAACATAAAGCGCCTATAGGTGGATTGAATGGTTTTGAGGAAATGTGCCTATTCATTTTGGTTTTTTTCTAACAGAATATTTGAATTTTACAAGGGCAAGGTTAACTTCGATACTCGCCTCTGTTTCCGTTGTGTCCAAATCATCAGGAACCACTAGATCTGAAATTAAATCACCTGTTTTTTGCATAAGCTCTTGATATTGAGGTGAGTTTTGAGGTGTTTGAGGTATTGCTTTAATGGTGCGCGATATTTCTCTTACTTTGGTAAATGTTTCAATAATGGCTAAAGTGGTTTCGGTTGCCTTTGGGCTTTTTAATATAGTGGCGAGCATATATAAGCCTTTTTCAGAGAAGGCCTTGGGGTTTACTGTTGAATGCTTTAGCCCACTGAACCGGTGGAAATTTTCCACCAGTTCATCTTTTTCAAGTTTATCTAATTGAATAATATAGTTTTCAGGAAATTTATCTGGGTTGTTTTTGACGGCTTTATTAATATCCCGTGTCTCTACTCCATATAACGTAGCGATGTCTGAGTCGAGAATAACTTGGGTATTTCTGATGGTTATTATTTGTTCTTCTACGTTTAATTGACTGATATTCATTACTAATCCTGAGCCATAATCTAATGCTTATATTATAAAATGAGTCGTGTTTTTATCCCAGAACAATTTAGATTTTAATAAACGTGCAGAAAAGACGATATTAATTCTCAACACTCGAAACCATTTTAAATGTTGCGACCCTAAAATTGATAATAAGTAACATATAGGTTACTATTTATGAGAAAAATAGCATCTTATATAATAAAGATGTTATTGATCCATTTGCTAAAAGATAAGGGTAGTATTATGGCCTTAACAAGAGAATTTAAAAGTACCATCCGAGACAG
Source organism: Legionella fallonii LLAP-10 (assembly GCF_000953135.1). NCBI lineage: Bacteria > Pseudomonadati > Pseudomonadota > Gammaproteobacteria > Legionellales > Legionellaceae > Legionella > Legionella fallonii. The sequence continues at coordinate 181,315 of NZ_LN614828.1, forward strand.
AGCCCAAAAAGACTCCGAATTTAGAAAGGCTCTATTAATCGAGGCTGTTAATTCTTTATTAGCAGATGAGCTTGATGTCGCAAAGTCTTTATTAAAAGATTATATTAATGCATCTATTTTATTTGAGCCCTTAGCAGAAAGAGTTCATAAAAATAGTAAAAGTTTACAAAGAATGTTTAGTGCCAAGGGCAACCCTACGGCGCAGTCATTATTTTCAGTTATTCATGTTCTGCAAGAATCAGAGGGAATAAGGCTTACTGTAAATGAAATGCATTAAATATTTGAGTCTTTAACAGGGAGCAATAATGACTAAAATAGATAGCAGCTTTATGAAAAAAAATGTAGGGAACAAGATTTATACACTATACGGAGGGGTTTCCAGGTTAACAAATGATTCTATTTTAAATAGGACAAAATTTATGATTGATACAGGTTGCGAATCAAATCTTACCAGTTTACTCTTATCTGAAAATAGCTCAGCTTCGTTGGATAACGATAAAAATTCCATGCCAAGGAAGGAGTTCAAGGAGTGACTTTAATGAAAAATGATTTTCTTCTTTTGGTTTCTTTTTTAATAGGCATAAAACCATTATCCACTATACAGAGCGATACTTTTATAAAAATTTTTGATTCACATCCAACAGAGACGACATTGAAAGAATTACTCCATGCCTGTCTTCGTGAAAATGTATCAAATTATAATTTGACAATGGAGCAAATAAATAGCTTGCTTCCTTTGAGTGATACGATTGAAAAAGCCGTTGGTTTGCCGAATCTGGATCTCGTTTTAGAAGAGGCCAAAATGTTTCAACAGCTGTTAAATTATACTGAATAAGATTAAAATACCAATTGTCCTAGTACTTTTTCATACCATGGACCCCAACTCTATATAAAACGATTATGCATACGTTCAATCTTGAATTAAAAAATGGAAAGCGATTGGTTATTCCTGCTGAATATTATCCAAGATACGCTGACATTGTAGCTACTAAAGAGAATTCATTTTGCCTCACACCCATTAGCCGATTTGAAGCGTTTCTTAAAACAGTGGGGCATTGCATCTTCAATCCTATTTTTGCGGTCCTATCAATTATTAATCTGAGCCTGTGTGCACCATTATTGATTCGTGATGTGGGAAAACAAGAAGCCATTTATTATTCTTACCTATTTATAGGCTTCATTATTTCTTACTACAGCACTAAATGTTATCTTGGGCTCATGAGAAAAGATCCCATGTCTATAGAGGGTGTGGCAGAAAAATTGGGGTATAAATCATCATCCAGCCCACTTAAGCCTTATGATGAGCGCATGTTTAAAGCTATTATCACTATTAATCGACTAAAAATTCCCCGAAAAGATTATTTTTTTGATGATTTATATGGAATTATTTTTGATGCAGCAACCTCAAGAAGACTGGCTGATATTTTTGGACCTTCCAACTTAAGGTTGGTAAAATAATTAAATACAGACATCATTTTCAAATTAAGAAATTGCTTGGGTTATTTTTAGCTCTAGGGTTTTAATATTTTCTTCTTCATCTTCACGGATGAGCCGCTCTATCAATCGCATGGGAAATTTTAATGTTTTGGCGATTATAAAAGGAGATTGTTTTTCTTGGTAATGTAATTGCAATACTTCTTTTTTATTAATGGAAGCAAGGAATTCAAGATAAAACTCTTCTTCTGCAGAAATGTGTTCTGAATCATGTTCTTCCATAAGAGATTTAATAAGATTTTTTTCTTCCTCATCAGGGGGTATTAAATCGAATATTGAGCTTACTATTAATTGGTTCATTTCTTTAGCCTGTTTTATAAATTTCAACTCTTCCTTTGGAATTGATTTGCCTGTAACGGCGCTCTTATGGGCTATGTTTAAAACCATCTCAATATGATGTAGAAAAGCTCTGATATTATCTTTTTTATCAAAGCTATTTTGTGAACTGAAATATAACTTAGCTTTTATATAGTAATAGCGCTCCTTATCTAATCGCCTCCATTTTTTTGTATTTGGATTTGCAAGCCATGAATTGAGTGTCGCAACACTTACATTGGCTAGTTCGGCAAGTTTTTCAGCAGTAATGTTTTCTTTTTGCTTTAATTCAATTAATAGATGATTATAGGATTTTTTCTTTTTAAGAAGCATTTTTATTTACAGGGCTAATTGATACAAAGTATCATTTTATATTAATTGATACTTTGTATCAAATGAATTGAGGTTATTAATTATTCACCTATATTCACCACCCAGTGTGATACAACCATAATTCAGAAATAATTTGCCGTGATTCCTGATTCAAAATTGATAGGGCTTGTACAAAATTGGGCGTTTGGGTTTTTTCAAGAAATTTTTGGCCGTCTTCTGGATCAAAAAATGAGTACATCATCGCTAATAAAACTTGTTTTCCATGGCTATACCCACCCATAGCGTTCTGTATAAAAGTATAGTTAGGTTCTAACTGCCATTTTTTCTGCGCCGCATCAATGGATGATGCTTGTATATTAAAAAATTCAACGCCTACTATTTTAATTCCTTTTTTCCATGCGGTAACGAATAAATCTTCAGACATATGTTGTTCGCCCTTAATAAAATTCATCCATTATACCTTAGGATGCAAAATACATTAACACCCATGATGTGCAAAGAGGTCGGAAGGAAAAATGTTACTGATTTTATGCCCATGTGGTAGGACAAGGTATTCATTTGTGTAAATAATTATCCGCTTCAAAGTTAATTGAGACTTGGGGAGTAATTCAAGAATTAAATGATGGGATATTGGCATTAATAAACAAGCCATAATGTGATTTATTAATATCTGGTTGCTTGCATTAGTTTTTGGCGAAAATAATTATTTTTATTATTTCAGAATACAGAATAGAGGGGTGCAAAACTTAAAATATTGGGTTGGACAATCTGATTGCGCGAGCATATTCAATCAATAACACCAATAGTTTATACTATTGGTGTTATTGGAAAGCCGCTAAAAATTCAGTATTATAGATAAATAAAACCTTTGCTCACAGCTGTGAGCTGTATGTCCTATGATGGGAAGATCAATGGCATGACCAACGAAATTGAACAAGTACATTATCAAAAAATTTTACAAAAAGCAGAACAAACCATACTGGCAGTCGAACAGCAGCTTGTTCAAAGTACGAATTGTGCCACTATTGAATTTCACTGGATTGTGGGAGAGTTTCTTGCTCGTGTTACAGAAGAATATCAATGGAGTTACCCTGTGTTGGCTGATCTGTCACGCGATCTATGTAAAGCATTTGCTAATGAACATAGTTATTCGGAACAAAATTTACGCCATATGAGACAGTTTTACTATGAATATTGTAATTATCCTGAATTATTAGAGCTTGCAAAAAATGTTCTTTGGAATATCAATATGATCATTATTCATAACGTTAAATCTTATGAAGCCAGAATGTTTTATTTGCAAAGGGCTGCGAATGATCTATGCGGCCAAGATGGTATTGAACTGCAAATTAAATCACAAGCCTATGAACAAGAAGGCGCCAATGCATTGCAACCTCAATTAATGACACGAAGTGATACTCCTCTTAATGATTCTGAAAAAAATTTTGGTGGATTATGTCAAAAATAACATTACCCATCCCAACACCATTAATTGATACCTGTCAGCATCTTAAAGAAAAAGATTGGACAAAATACATCGCTCCCTCGTTTGCTCCCTACGATCTGGGGCTTTGCCTGGATTATTTAAAACAATATGAAAACAATAATACTACCTTTGAATCGTATCGCCGTGAAGTAGAGCGATTAATTCAATGGGCTTGGCTGATAGAGCAAAAATCCTTGCTGGATTTAAAACGTCAAGACATTGAAAATTACGTTCAATTTTGTCTTGATCCTCCTAAATCATGGATTGGGTTTAAAAAAATCTCCCGTTTTATTACATGCAATGATGAACGAATCCCAAACCCTGAATGGCGTCCTTTCGTTGTTACAATAAGCAAATCTTCTCATAAAAATGGGTTAAAACCAGAGAAACAGAATTATCAATTATCTCAAAAAGCCATCCGTGAGATTTTTACGATACTCACTAGTTTTTATAATTATTTGGCGTTAGAAGAAAAAGTATCACTTAACCCTATTGCATTGATTAAACAAAAAAGTAAATACATCCAAAAATACCAGCATCAGGCGCAAGTGATGCGGTTAAGTGAAAAGCAATGGCAAACATGCCTTGCGACTGTTAAAGAAATGGCAGATAGCATGCCAGGCAAACATGAACGCACCTTATTTATTATTTCTGCACTGTATTTATTATATCTTCGCGTATCAGAATTATGCGCGAGTGAGCGCTGGACTCCAGAAATGAGGCATTTTTTCAAAGACAGCCAAGGTTTTTGGTGGTTTAAAACTGTAGGTAAAGGTAACAAAATGCGTGATATTGCGGTGTCCGATGACATGCTTTCTGCACTTCAACGATATCGTACAAGCATGCAGTTAACTCCCCTTCCATCAATCAATGATCAAACTCCTCTCTTACCAAAAGAAAAAGGCAACGGAGGTATAACGAGTTCAAGACATATTCGTAGTCTCATTCAGGAATGTTTTGATAAAACCATAGATCATTTAAGAAACACGGGATTTGCAGAGGAAGCAGATAGTTTGGAATCTGCAACAGTACATTGGCTGCGACATACGGGTATTTCCGATGATATCAATATACGCGGGCGACCCGTTGCGCACGTGCGTGATGACGCAGGCCACAGTTCAAGCGCTACTACTGATAGGTACAACGATATCGATCTTATTGAGCGGCATCATTCTGCTAAAAATAAAAAATTGATATCGAAAGAACGTTAAATAAAAAACTATTTATAGGATGAGACAATAAATTTGGAGCTTCTATTCGGGAAAGAATGATTTAAAATTTTGCTTATTTGAATTATTATTGTCCCAAGATAAGCATGAGCAACCGCCGCAATATATCTATTCTTGTTCTTTCTGACGAGTATGTATGGCTATTTTTGTGATATAGAGGAATTTCATAGTATATGAACTCAAAACAACCTTCATCAAGTACGATATTAAAGCTGGTTATAACAACCTGCTTTATATTTGGAACGATTACTTGCGCCATGTTTAGCTTGTTAGATGCCAAGTATGATGTATACAAATATCCTTATTAGCTATTAATTATTTTAGTTGCCTATTTAAGGTTCCATTTAGATCGAAATATATACAAATATGTTAGAGTGCATCAATATGGAATACTATTTATAATGGGATTTTGCACTATTGCATATCTTATGGAATGATTTTTCTCTGAGTGCCATTCTAACTAAAATGACCAATGTATCTATTCGATTTGCCAACGTACTTGATGCCGAATGTATCAGTAGAGTACATGCCCAATCTTGGTAAAAAACCTACGTGCACTTTATTCCTAAATCTATATTAAGAAAGAATTGATGCTTCTCCAATAAAATCCTTCTAACAAGAAACACAAAAAAATACGTCGCTCTCTTAAACCTTAAATAAAGAGACTATTGATTTAAAAAATGGAGTAAGCTAATTGGTGTTCCGAGGAGACAGGCCACATCCTTGTGGCAATGCATCGTCCATAATGCGATCAAATAATCCCTATAGGACATCCGCTGTCTTTCCTCGTACTCATCTAATCATAGCTAATAATTTTAAATTAACATCATATAAATGGCGTAATTTTATGTAAGAAATTTCTTATCTTAGTGGTTAAAACGTATGATCAATAAAAATGATAGGATTATTGCGCAACAGCATGTCATAATCCTCCAAAGTTCATCCGCCCATCAATACGTTAACTTTAATGAATTTACGCTCTTATGGGTTGTGGTTCTTTCTGAAAAGACCAAATTAAACCTAATATACTAATCCCAATCCAAATTATTGATTTTATCCAGGCAACAAAATAATAAAGCTGTATAAATTGTTGCGGCTGGTTTAAATTGGGAATTAAATTAGCGGCAGAAAACAAACTAATATTGTTACCTATAATCACTAGTGCTGTAAAAAGGAAAAACCCTTTTAAAATAAACTCAAAATTTTTCATTTTCTCAGAAGAAAAGACAATCAAAGCCAACGCAGGTGCTAGAAACAAAGCAAATCTTGGCCAGTAAAAAACGTGAGTTATAGGCGTAAATAGATCGCCATAAGAGGAAAAGACCCCTGATTTTAGAGCAGTTTCAAAAGAAAGTGACAAATAAGACAAAACGAGCAGTAAAAACGATAAGTAGTATATTGATGTTTTTAGGTTCATGCGCATTATAATAATTCCTTTGTCGATCATTATTTGAACAGTTATTTCGCTCATTGTTTATTCTTTAGAATATAGTACTCTTCCTGAAACAGTTGCTATTGCTTCTATAGGAAGCACATTATCCTCATCCTTAGAACAGTTTAAACTGATGATGTTAGCTATAGCAGTCGCTGTATCGTAATCAGGCTTAATATGTGTGTCTGACGAGGCGATACATGATGTATTTCCAATGAATAATTTAAAGTGCCCTTGACTCAACTTTTCTGATGCGTCAAATGATTTTAGCGAAACTCCTGATAAAACTGTGCCAGAAGAAACGGTTTTTTCCTTATGACCCTTATCAGATGGTAGCTTAAATGGTTTTGTCACTATAATGTGTGCCGTTTTACCTGCTTCAACATAAATTCTATTGGGTTTTTCTGATGAAATCGAATGGGTACTTTTTGCTTTGTTTTTTATTACAAGGCGCTCATGAGGCATTGGACCAATAATTTTTAGTTCTGGTGAAGCCCAATAGATGGCTTTGTTATTTCCCAAAAGCTTGTAAGGCAAAAACACTACATCATGTTCCCCCATATTCCAAAAAATACCACAAAATAGATGTTTATCTCCTACAGTGGAGCGATTTAATGAGTTACCTTTGCTGTCTGTAAAGCGATCACAATAATGGTTGTTTTGATTTTTTGGCACTTTTAATGGTGAATATGCCAATTGAATTTCACCATTAGCGCCCATGAGAAACAGTTGCCGTGAAGCAATCGCATAAAAATCGTAACTCAATCTTGCAATAAATGGAGATAAAAACAATACCAATATCCCGAGCTTTATACCCAAACGCCGTGCTGATTTTTCACTGAAAATTGAAAATAGAATGCACCACGCAAGCAAAAGACCCAGCAAAATAATAAAGCCGTTAGTTAATGTTAAAAACACGCTTAATACCTCTGTTGTAAAAATTATCTATGCAAATGGTTGCTATTTTAGCATATTATTTTTTATAGCCTTTAATCTTATTAATTAACTCATTTTTATTGATCGCCTCTATTTTATGCATGATGCTCTTATGATTATGCCCTTGATCAAGCAATTGCTTCCCCCATAGCATAAACACATCATCTTCGGTGAGAATTTTAAAAAGAATATCGCTTTTTTCATCGAGCAATACTTCAACAGCGCAAGCCACCAGCCATTTCGAAGGAGTTGTTTCTCCTCCGGCCATGCCTTTAATCGCCAGAGGAGAATAGCTTTTATCCTTATCAAATAAGGTCTTCGCTTTGTGATGCAATTTTTCAGAACGATTAGCAACGGCTTGCAATTCTGAAAAAATAGATTTTATTTGATTACTAAAATCCTGTTTTTTATATTCCGCAAGGTTTACCTGATTAAGCAGCGCTAACGCCTGCTCTTTGCTGGAGCCTGAAAGCTTTCCCACTGCAATTTTAATTTGCTGTATCATACTGCTAACCATGGGTTCAAAGATGTTTAACTCCACTTTTTGTTCATCACAAATAATTTCAATCTGCTCCAAAACGTCGATAAATTCATAAGGCAATCTAAATCGCAAATCAATCAACGCGCTTGTTGGCGAAGGATTTAGGTGTTGATTAACTGCCTTAAGATTTTGTATGAACTGTTTTAATTCGACGCTTTGATTAATTGAAAGATTATCCCACCCATCGAACAAATCCGGTTCATCGATACGGAAAGAGCCATACAGGCTCTTATCATCCGCTGATCTAACATAAATTCTTGAGGGTCTACGCAAATTTTGCTTCACCTCGAATCGCAATAGTTTTTTCATTAAGAGGCCTCTAATAAAATAAGTGATGAATTCTTGCAGTATTGCGATGCACAGCCTTTTGCATCGTTTAACCGCGTATATGTTTTGTTTGTTGCCAAATCAATGTAGTATTTTTTACCCGATTGTTTGTAATCGTATTTAGAGCGAAACGCAAACACGGGCGTGTTGATGAATCCTCCTAACAAATAGGTTTTCATTCTTGGGGTTATTGCTGTCGTATCCTGTTTTGTTGCATCAAAATAGCGACTTAATAATTGATGTTCATTTAATTCATGAAGTTTTTTTAGTTTTTGCAATCGATGACCGTTGTAATGCATGAAAAAAGAAACACCTGAAATATTTATTTTTCTGGCACGTGTAGTGTGCTGCTGATAATAAACTGCTCTTCGTAAAGAATAATAAGGTTTAAAAGCACGCAATACAGGTGCTGTTTCATTTTGTCCATATAGGTAAACAAGGTTATTAAATTGAGCATCAAGGCTAGCTTTTTGCGTTCGTGCACTCAATAGTTTGTTTTTTATTTCCGCTAAAGCTTGAGTTATCGCACCAATCCCCTGCTGATTCATTTCAGGAATATCTTCTAAGGAAAGTTCGACCTGGTAATCTAAACGCTCCAACCGCCTTAATGCAGTACACAACAGAGGGTAATGAACAAGAGTATTTAATTCTAAATGAGTGCCTATGACTTCTTTAATAGACAGCCTATTCCAGTAGGAATAAGAAATGTCCTGATTTCTGGTTGATGAAGATGTAAGCATTAACGCCCTTAATAACTCGTTTAAAGAAAAGGCCAGCTCAAGTGGTGCATTGGTTTGGTTTAAATGAATCATAATTACCTCGTTTTCTTTAATTGTCCTAATGACTCTATTTAGTTTATTCATAACAACAAAATATGTCAACAAATAAAATCCATAAAAAAGATAAAATAAAAAGATCTTTTTAATTGACCTTTTTTGTTATGATCTGCCATACTATGGATGTTCACTTAGGAACATAAAAGAAAAAATAAGGAATCATCATGAATCAATACGATGCATTAAAAGTCTTGGGTCTTTCTGGCCAAGTATCTCAAGAAGATATCAAAAAGGCATATAAAAAAGCCTGCTCAAAATTCCACCCCGATAGAAATCCAGCCGGTCTTGAAATCATGAAAATGATCAATGTGGCCTATGAAGTGTTAAAAAATTTTGATGGTGTTGCTAACGTCACCAGCGATGCAGCTTCGTATGGTGATGACGTAGCCAATGCATTAAATCAAATTTGCACTTTAGGCTTAATCATTGAAATTTGTGGTGCATGGGTTTGGGTTTCAGGAAATACTAAACCTCACAAAGACACTTTAAAAGCAGCGGGATTTAAATGGGCATCCAAAAAAGAATGCTGGTACTTTAGGCCTGCCGATGCTTTACGTTCCCACTCTTTTGGCAAGTATTCAATGAATGCGATTAGAGAAAAATACGGCAGCGTGCACGTTTCACAAAAAGAACAAGCACGCCTTGCGTAAATAGAAAGCCCTTAAATGGGCTTTCTCTCGACTAACCATTGATGGAGAAACAACGATGAATACTCATGCAAACCCAACGGAAAATAAACCGCATACCCTTAACCAAAGCACATTAATTAATATTTCTGAACAAGCGGATGATTTTGGCTACGCTGATTTTCCAGTTATGGTCACACAAGCTGCTTGGGATAAGTATATAAAAAACAACGACAATATATTTATTATGAAACGCGTTGAATACTTAAAATTGAATAATATTCTTTTAATGCTTGCTCGCTCAATTATCCGCCTATACAAAAGATCCGTTATCAATTTTAGGGTATATCCTTTGCCAGGTCATGGTATGCAATTACAAACAGCTTTTGTTTTATTAAAAGCAAGAGTATTGCGTGATGATAATGGCAATCCAACAATTATCATTATGCTACCAAGAGAACAATGCCGTTGGTAAATTCATCCTTACTAAAGCTAAAACCAGTAATACATAAAGGGGTAAATCATGAATTCTGTATTGTTTGAAGATGTAATAGGCATGCTTGAATTAAGCAAAGGAAAGCGATTCAAGCAGCTAGAGGATGCGGTGCACTTTATAACTCTTGAACTGAACTTACTTAACTGCAAAAAAGGTGATCATATGCTCATTCATGATATTGAAAATCCATACGATACGTGTATTTGGTGCAATGAAAAAGTTGGTTATGGTTATGAATGCTTTTCTGGCGATGATCTATCATGTTGGCGTACTTACTGGAAAAATGAACACTGATATAACGCTCATTTCTGGGGATTTTTCCATAGAATCCCCAAGCGTTTCAAATTTTTTAGCTTTATAGATAATGAGATAATGCCCCTTCTTTGCTATTTGAGCGGGATGGCAAAAGATTTATTTTAAATTTAATCTAAAAAAAGGGTCTTTTTAGTTGACTTTTTATGTGAGCTTTGTCATACTGTAGTTGTTCACTTAGGAACATAATAGATAAAATAAGGAATACATCATGATTAAACACCCTCTTCAAATCGGCTCCATTCTTTATACTTCTTGGGGTTATGAGCAAACTAACATTGATTTTTATCAAGTCATTGAACTAATTGGAACATCGACTGTTGTACTCAGAGAACTTGCCCAAGAAAGAATCACCGAGCGCAACGATGAATTTTGCGGCAAAACAAAAGCCAAACCCAATTGTTTTATTGATGAACCATTTCGAAAAAGAGCAAACGCGCAAGGCCAAGTCCGCATGAGCTCCTTCTCTCACGCGAGTCTTTGGGATGGCGTTCCTCTTTATTATTCCTCTTATCATTAGACTTTTAAAATACTCCCTGCATCAGCAGGGAGTTACCACTAATTAATGGTTTAAAAAATTGGAGATTTTGATGAGCACTATATCAACAGAAAAGACAAATAATTTAACACAAGAAATAAGTATCGTTTGGTCTATAGAGGATGTGTTGGATGTGAGGCCACTACTCAGTAAAGAACAGGCAAGCATCGTATTACAACATCTTAAAAAAAATCATGATGCCACCATAGGGATTAATTGGGATGTGATAGAAATCGTTTCAGACGATTTATTTCCAACCGAAGAAGAAAAATAATTCAATTAAATAGGCTAGATTTTTTCTAGCCTGTTCACCGATTAGGAGGAAACACAATGGATTATTTAAATTTATGGGAGCAGTTAGGAGATGTGTCAATAAACGATGAAGATGAAATTGAAGAGGATTTTCTGCATTTTAAAAAAGGAACGAACAAATTCGAACTCTGGACATGGTTTGATGAAAAATTACCCAAAGGAATCGCACATGAGTTATTTAAGAAATCATAACTATTTAATTGCTATAAATAGGACTTTTGCCCTCACCCTATTCATGGGGTCTTTTTTATCCTTTCCTGCTCATTCAGGGTATTCTAAATCATTTAGAGTAGCTCATCCCCATGGAAAGGTGAAATCACAACACATATCGCCCACGATAAAACACTCTAAATTTTTAACTGGGTTAGCTGCAGGCTCTATTTTATTCTCGCAAAAGGGACATACTGACACTTACCATGAACCGGATTTTGAATCACCTGATGGCGAGCTGTATAGTGAATACGAGCGCAACAATCAATTATTAGCTCAAGGCGACTTACCCCAGGATAAGCGATTAGCATTAGAGCGCAGAAATCAACAGATAAAAAACAGGTTAATTGCGTTAGCTGAAAAAAGATACATGAGCGCATTCACCCTTCAATTGGCTCCAATTAAAGAAAAGGTAATTGAATCAAAAATTGAAACATCGTATAACGAAAAATCGGATATCCAAGTAAAGCGCAAACAGATCGTTTATGAACTCGGATTTTCAGATGAAAGCCCAAAACCAATAAGTGATTTTGAGGTGGTGGCCATTAATGAAATGAAACCTAATAACGCACATCCCTATCAATTTACCTATTCAGAAACATGGGGGAATAACACCATTAAAGTAACTTTGAGAGATAAAAAAGATCAAAATCTTGTATTAAATTTATCTCACTCCTACTACGTTCCAAAGGCCGCAAAAAAAGACATTTTGGAATCCATGCGAGAAAAATTGGAATATGTATGGCCATTTATATTCCTGCCGTTACTGCTGAATTTTTTTTTAACACTAAACAATAAATTATAACTATAAGGGAGCTATATAAATGATGATTGAACTATTAATTGGTATTGCCGTTCTCTTGCTAATCTTTGTCTTAACAGGCCTGTTTATTGTCAAACAGCAAGAGGTTGCACTTATTGAACGATTAGGAAAATATCATTCTATTGCACATGCAGGACTTAATTTTAAAATACCCTTTATTGATTGGATTTCCGGTAAGTTATCGTTACGAATCCAACAATTAGATGTCAAAGTCGAAACGAAGACAAAAGATAATGTGATTGTCCAGATTCAAGTTTCCGTGCAATATCGCATCAAAGAAGACGGCGTTTATGATGCGTTCTATAAGTTGGAAGATCCTACGCAACAAATTACAGCCTATGTGCTTGATCTAGTACGCTCTGAAACGCCAACAATGATCTTGGATGACATTTTTGAAAAAAAAGACACCATTGCTAATGCCGTTAAAAACCACTTAACCGGCACTATGAAAGACTTTGGATTTGAAATTGTCAAAGCATTAGTAACGAATATTGAGCTAGAGACTAAAGTAAAAAACGCAATGAATGAAATTAACGAACAACAACGCCTACAAGTTGCAGCTCAGGCCAAAGGAGAAGCAGAAAAAATATTAATGGTCAAAAGAGCCGAGGCCGAAGCAGAAAGCAAGCAATTACAAGGTGAAGGGATAGCCAATCAACGAAAAGCAATTATCGATGGACTAAGCCATTCGGTAGAAGATTTTCAAAAATCCATACCTGGAGTAACGTCTGCAGAGATAATGAACTTGGTATTGATCACCCAATATTTTGATACATTAAAAGAAATAGGAGCACATAACAAATCGAGTACGATCTTATTGCCACAGTTACCGAATGATATCGCATCGCAACTGCAACAAAGCATTATAACAGGCAATATTGCCAGCACAGACGTAAAAAATTAATCGCAGAGTTATTGGGATTATGCTCTGGTAATTCCAATAACAATAGGCTTAATTTAGAAATTATGGAAGGTAAACAATGGATGTAAGTGTAAAAGAGTTTTTGATAATGGTCTATATAGTTGGTGGATTAATTGCCCTATGTTATTCCATCCACGGCTTTCTCAGTTTTCAACACTTAAAAAAATATTACAATAATGATTTGCTGCTCAAAAGGCCTGATATTAGACGCTATTTGATTCTTAAACCGCTTCTTTGGCCATATTTTTTTGTTATCGAAAAAAGCCCAATAGAACGATTTTCCGAGCTATTTTTTAAACATTATGGTGATGAGGGACATACTTATTTTAGAAGCCAAGGGCTTAAGAACTTTTTAAATGACCTATTCAAAGGAAAAAATCGTTATAAAAAGCATCAAATACACACACTTTGCTGGCCAATTGACAAAAATTCCCAAGATTGGATTGAACATAAGCAATTTTTTAAAGGCAATAATTTTTATGCGCATATTGTCTATATAAAAATGCAGGATGAATACCTTGTGCGAGTCTCTTGGGAAAAAGAACGCACCCCTCACCCTGTGGACTCGATAAGCCGGTTTGAGCTAGATCAAGGCCAACGACTTAGCGCGTCTGAATTTAAAACAAGAATGCAACAAATCAATGTCAATGAAGCTAATAAATTACATCTTGAAATAAAATAGCCTCCTCATGCAACAATAAAAACGTCAATTTAAAAGATGTTTTTTATTGACAAGATCGCCATTTTTTGCCATAATGTATTTGTTCACTTAGGAACATAATAGAAAACATTAAGGATCAAAAATGACAACAATTATTACTTCAAAATTAGTTAGCGATAAGCAACGCCTTTCTTTTTTACCTAAGCATTTTGGCATCATGATGCTAAATGCCGAACAAGCCATCTACAACACCTTAAAAGTAATGTGTTCTTCTTACGACGGTGGCTATTGGCATTTTTACGAATTGAGCAATCGTGGTTTTTATTTAGCTCCTGACATGGACGAACTACTCCCTATCTACGTGGAAGGCAACGGCTATGCTGGCGAAATAAGCGCGGATGCTGCTGGAATCATTACAACCCTATGTGTTCTTAATCAACTCTGTTGGAAAACTAAATCGGATAAAACAATCCATCAGTATTATTTATTAAAGGATTACATCGAGTATCACAAAGAAGCTAGAGAGATTTATGCTGCAATTGATTAAATAGATTAAAACAGGCCGTAAATTTGAATTACGGCCTTTAAACAAAATTAAGGAGTAAATAATGAACTATAGTGACAGGAAATACTGGCATGAAGGCAAAGCATTATGGCTGGAATATATCAATCAAAACGGTTATAGCTCTTCATTCACTATTAAAGGGATGAACAAATTATCTAAGAATTTAGATTTAAAACCGGCTTATGTACGCAAATGTTTATCAATTTATTTAGAAAATTAAGGAAGTAAAAATGTACGTGTATATTGAATCAGAAAAAGGTTTTTTATGGACTGTTGGATTTTATGATCCCTCTGGGAAATGGCATCCAGAAAGCGATCACACATCACCAGATGAAGCAGCCAACCGAGTTAATTTTTTGAACGGGGATAATAATAGATAAATTTCAATTATTCGCGGTCAATCACCATCTTGATGAGTAGCCGACAATCAAAAGCAACGGGCTAACAAATAAATAAAGTGATTTTGAAGGAGCATTATGAAATTAAGATTATATCATGGACGTAATAATCCAGAACAAGAAATGAATGATTGGGGTTTCGAAGGGGCAACACTTAATGGTGTTGATGGGATTATATGGACTTATGGCGTGCCACGAGTGTACTTTGTTAATGATAGCGCATTAAAAGCAGCAAAGGATTTAACAGGATGGGATGAACTAGGAGATGGTTTGGAAATGCGCGTTTATGAGGATTTAATTAAAACCAAGGAGGGGTATTTTGGGGATTGGGAGTTAATTTAAATAAAAGGAGATATTTCTTTGCTTTTATCTTTCATTTTGCCAATGCATGCTTTATGCATTGGCAATTATACCACGTACTTTTACAGGTTGTTCTCATGCTTGTTTTGAGCAACACGAAACGCATAATGGCATTCACGTTGAGTCATTGGTCGATGTGAACGAAGAGCCAATTCTTTGTGAAATAAATCAAGAAATCCACGTTTATAAGCCCTCTTTTCAAACCCACGTATTCCAAATTTTTTAGTTAGCCAATGATCAATCGTTTGATGGCAAGTAGACTCAAAATTACTGAGATCCAATAACCGCAAAAATACAAGCACAGCAATAAATAAAAGAATAGTGTTTATATCCATCATGCAATATGATCCACCCTTTTATTAGATTGCGCACAACCGCCATTGCATCGCTGCATTGCCTTCAATAATTTTCTATTGTTATTAGCACTTAACGCACAAAAAATCATTGTAATTGAATTTATAAGAATACACATTTTAATAAACATAAATCACTCATTAATGATTAATACTAATTTAATCAATCATTGAATATTCATCAGAAGCTTTCCATTTTTTATCTTTTCCTAGAATATACAAAGCTGATTTTTCAAAAAATGTATCTGAACTTCTCAGTTTTGCCCATTCACAATAGGCTTGAATTTCTTTATATACAGTGGCATCAATTTCGACTCGTATTTTTTCAGTTTGCTTTATTTTATCTTCGGTAATTAAAGGCATGATATCCTCGTTTTATGTTACAAATTCTTAACACGTATACTATCTATTCCAATAATCAAATGAATTAAATTGGTTATTGGAATGCATATTGCTAAAGCTGGAATGATGATTACTGTGATGGTGCATAGAGTGATTGTAATTAAATCCAAATGGACTACCCCCCGCATCATACGAACCAATCATAGGCAAACCAGTAGCAGGATTTACTCTAAATGTATCCTGTGAATGATTATTAAATAATTGCTGATTGTCAATATTCATAGAAGAATGATCGCCCTGTGTTATACCATGGCCTTTATTCATCCTAGGCAAAATATACTGTTTAAAATATTCATTTTCCATGTAATTAAAATGCCTATCTTTTGATGCAATGGCTTTTTGATATTCAAGAAAACCTGGTGGCGCTTCCAATACAAAATCTTTAATTCGGATGAGTAATTGTATTAATTTTTTTATGCGATCAACTATCACATCCTTTTGAAAAAATAGTTTCATTTTTTTATCCTATTTAATAGTTAATTAATTCCTTCACAAACGCGCAAAGGTACGCGCTCTTTATTTACTCTCTAATCCATTATTCTAACTATACTAATAGTAGTACTTCATAAGGATTGTGCCTAGTTGTATTTTTTGAATCTACACACACCACGCAATGTGATTGCTTTAAAAAATTTGCACATAACCATATGATTTATATATAAATAATTCAACAAACCTTTAAAAACGAGTAATTTAAAGCAAAACCCTCATGTATACAATTGTATACATATACCCATTATAAATCAACGAAATATCCAATTAAAAATACAGTTGTATACATAAATAATACTATTGTATACTTGTATTGATTCAATAAATGAGCCCTTCTATGAAAGAAAATGATGTCATTACCTTGCGTATTTCAGAATATGAACGGGAGTACTTAAATAAAATTGCACATCAATTTGATTTACAAAAGCGCGGTTCATCAGAGACTTCGCCTGCAAAAGCATTAAAATTCCTTTTAGAATTTTGCTTACATAATGAGATTTCACCGCAGAGAAAAAATGAAAATCCATTGCACGATATAAGAAAAATGATTGAACAAATTCATGCATCCATACCCCATCTGATGTACCACAATCATTATCAAAGTTTAGTTATTTCATCCAATATTAATGACGACTCTTTGAAAGAAATAAAACAAAAAACCATTGAATACTTAAACGATAATTTCTCAGGGTTTCAAAATAATTCGTACAAAGAAGTTCGATTTAAAATGAACGGAATTGGCCTAAAAACAGTACCCATAGAAGAAGGTGAATCATTATGGAAGTAACTATTGATATTGGCGCAGACACATTTCATTCATTGAATAAAATAGCAAAAATGAATGACACCGAATTAAATATAACTGCAGCAGAAATGCTATCATTTGGCACACGAATTTATCTGCAATCTTTAGAAAAAAAGACCGATGATTCAACTCAATTATTACTCGAAAACAGTGTTCGTTCAGTACAAATTATTACTGAAATTCTATACAGTGTATACAACAAAGATCTCTCTAAAATTGGTGCTTTTGATGCAGAAACAGCATTGGCCATGATTGAACGGATGGTTCCAAATTTATTAAAAAAAGTATCTTAAAGTACCCTTCTCATTTCGTGATTTTATGGAGATTTTTTTGAGGGGAACGTGAGTTTACTTATGAAGCCCTGGTTATGAGGAATCACCAAGATAAATCATTAATAAATTCAATTAGATGATCTATGAACAACTGTAGTCGAGTTGAAATATACTCTCTGGATTTATACATGATATAGATGTCTGATTGAGGGTATGTTGCGTATTCTGGTAGGACTTTCACTAATTCGCCTTTTTTTAAAAAATCAGAACAAGCGAATAGGGGTATAGCTGCAATACCGACACCGGCCAAACAAGCATGCACCATCATTTCAGCTGTATTGGTCGCCATTTTACGCTGTAATTTAATGTATCCTTTTTCCCCATTCATTGAACTATAGCGCCACAAATCTTCATTACTGTGTTTATTATAAATAATTGCTGGATAGTGGGTTAACGTTTGTGGAGAATCCGGTGTTCCATATCTATCCAATAGCGTTGGACTAGCGCATAAAATAATAGGGCAAGAATGAAGCTTTCTAGCAATTAAACGAGAATCATCGAGTATCCCAATGCGGATAGCCGCATCAAAATTTTCTGCAATTAAATCCACTCGCCGATCATCAAATAAAACTTCTAACGCTACATTAGGGTAACGTTGCATATAGCGATTAATAGGCTCAATGAGGTACTGAGTACCAAACGAAACGGGTAAGCTGATTTTTAGTAGTCCTGTGGGGCATGATTTAGACTCAAGAACCTCCTGTTCCGCTTCATGTAAATCACTCAAAGCTTTTTCAGCTTTCTTACTATAAGTCAAACCCTCTTCGGTCAAGCTAATCAAGCGTGTGGTTCTATTAAGTAAACGAACCCCTAGCCTATCTTCCAGAGCTTGAATTTGTTTACTAACAGCAGGTCCCGTTATACCTAAAGCATGAGCTGCTTTGATAAAGCTTTGATGTTTTACTACTTCTAAAAAGATCTCTATTTGCGATAAATGTGCCATATTATTAACTATTAGTTACTTATCAATTAACTTTTAAGCCAATTACAATAGTTTAAAGCAATACTATACTTCTTGGAAATACACGTTTAAAGGAACCATGATGATAACTGTTTATCCTTACCGCTCTTTAGGCACTGCAAATCACGGCTGGCTTAACACCCACTACCATTTTAGCTTTTCTGATTACTATAATCCTCAACGTATGGGGTTTGGCAATTTGAGAGTAATTAATGATGATACGATCCAACCAGGGACAGGCTTTCCTACACATCCGCATCGAGATATGGAAATTATTACCTATGTGACACAAGGCGCTGTAACACATAAAGATTCCCAAGGAAATGAAGGCAGGACAGAAGCCGGTAATGTTCAGGTGATGACTGCGGGGACAGGCATAGCTCACTCCGAATATAACCTCGAATCAGTTGAAACAAAATTATTTCAAATATGGATAAAACCCCGGGCTACCAACCTAAAGCCAAATTGGAAAACGCATCAATTTCCCAATAACCAAACAAGCGATTCCTTATCTTTGCTTGTATCAGGTGATGGAAATGCCCCTTTAACGATTAATCAGAATGCAAAAATTTTTGCCGGAAATTTGGGGAGTAACAAATCCGTATCACATCACATACAAAGTAATGCTTATCTTGTAGTTACCAAGGGGAAACTGCTGGTCAACGATATTGAACTTAATCAAGGAGATGGTGCTGAAATCACAAACACCGATGTGGTAACACTACATGCATCCATGGAAAGCAACTTATTATTAATTGAAGTTTAAAAATTAATGTTCTGATAAGCCCCTGGATGGTTGATGACAAACCTTTTTCAGCCTCCTTCCATGGTGTCTTTAATAGGGCATGTTGCAACATGAGGTAAATACTTATTACTTTATTATCTTGAGGCAAAATAACCTCATTTAATTCATAAAATAGCGAAAAACCCTATGTTTATAAGAAATAATTTTATTAAAAGATTGAAAAAATCATATGAACCACCCTATAATTAGGGTAACACAACCGCCACGCCTAGAGGACATTAGTCCTTGCGTAACCTTGGCGGTTTTTTTATATAGATTGCTATGACTCATTCTCTCATTCAATATCTCAAACCAGCCCTAAGTTTCCAAGCCCAACTAGAGAAACTCCAAACAAAAGGCCTTATTATAAATAATTGGCCAACGGCTCTGCAAAGTCTTTCTAATACCAATTATTATCGACTGAGTGCCTACTGCTTGCCATTTAAACGCTCAAATCCATCAGGCTATATCACTGAACAGTTTCAAGAAAATGTTACATTCGAACATGTCATAGGGCTCTACGAATTCGATCGCAAGCTAAGATTACTAATAATGGATGGACTAGAACGAATTGAAATTTCGATAAGGACTAGTATTGCTTACCATCTTGCTCATAGTTATGGCGCATTTGCTTTGTCGAATCCTGAAAACTTCCACCAACAATTTGATCACAACGCATGGTTAACGCAAATTAATAATGAAATAAAACGTTCCAGAGAGTACTTTATTGAGCATTATAAAAATAAATACCTCGGTTATCCTAAGCTGCCTGTATGGATGGCAATAGAAGTTTTATCCTTTGGTTCCCTGTCTGTCTTATTTAAAGGTCTTAAAAATGAAGACAAAAGGATCATTGCTGAACGTTATAAGCTACATCCAAAAACGTTGGCCAATTGGCTATACTTTCTAACCTATATAAGAAATATATGCGCTCACCATAGCCGTCTATGGAATAAAGATTTAGCCATTAAACCCAAGATTGATGCCATTAATCAGCTTTGGCTGCCCCCCATTACACCAAGAAATGATCGTTCATATATCATCTTGTTAATCATCAAAAAATTACTAACCACCGCAGGAAATGGCGTAGATTGGGCCATTTTATCTGAGAAGCTTATTCAGCCTATTCTTGAACAATATGATTGGGCACATGAGAGCATGGGAATTCCACGAAACTGGTTAGAGCACCCCTTGTGGAAAGAAGTTCCTTAATCACATTGGCCGCCACACTAAGATAAACGAATCCTAATAGCTTGTTCAAAAAGATAACTCACCTGATTTCTGATTAAACCAACTCACTTTGAATGAACATCTTTATAAGTTAGCATGTCGAATAGTTGCTCCTCTCGTTCAGGAGTGAAACCACACGTTTTACCCCATTCCTTGGGGTTTTCGTAGGTGCCAAATAACATATCCCACCATACGATATCCCCATAATTATTTTTATGCCGATTGAATTGATGGTGAATTCGGTGCATCTCTGGACGTTGAAATATATATCCTATCCACCGAGGGGTTTTAACATTGGTATGGTAGAAAAACTCACCTATCGCAGTGCATGCGGTATACACCATACCCGCCTCAAGGGATAGACCAAGAACTGTATAGACAAGCAGGCTGCCAATAATAGAGTTCACAATCATCTCGCCTGGATGTTTGTAAAATGACGTAATGACCTCAAGTCTTTGAGGGCTATGGTGGATTTGATGAAACCCAACCCATAAAAAATCAAATTCATGACGCGCCCTATGCCACCAATAAAACACAAACGTTGCGATAAAATAGGCAATAAAACCACCTGCGTAAGAAGGTAAATAGTGCGACATATGAAAAATGGACCAAGAAGAAAACCATAATTCCCAGGTATAACCCGCCAATGTAACAACTCCAATTTGCACTAAATTAAGCAATACCACCCTAATAGGCCAGGTTGTAACATGAGGTAACTTCCAACCAGGTGCTAACCGCTCGATTACAAAGCAGATTAGGAACAAAGCAAATACAATTTTTAGCATAGTAAACTCCATTAAGCATAATACCTTAGTGAAAAAATAGTGCAGAACAGTCATGATTCATGGCTATTGATTTTTAAATTTAAAGCTCTCGCTCCATTTCTCGATTAGGCTGTGATTTATTAAAAGTACGGTTACGTTCTACAAGTTCTCTGTGATGCACGCGCTCTTTAATTCCATGAATTAACCCTTGATTGAGCCGTATAAACTCATTGTCATTTTGTGTATTCAGTTTGCGATCCTGCTTTATCAACGACTGAATGCTCTTATCTTGATTTATTTTTTTGAGCTCCGATTCTTTGTTCTCTAAAGCACATTGTTTTTTAAATTCCTCTAAACTCATGAGCCGGTTTAATTGTTTTTTTAGCCCGTCCTTTCCTTCCTTAACAAGCACATCGTTTAAATCGGTATTTTCTTTTTTAGGGATCATAATGGACACCTGGATACCAGAATCATGTAATCGCTGAGCGGCTTTTATAATCGTATTGGTTTGTTCATTTTTTGCGTATTTATAGGTGTCTTTTCCATCATTATCCAAACAAATAATCACTTGTTTAGGACTATCTTTTGGATCAATATTTGAAAAATTGGCTTTCCCCAATACAGCATACACACGCGCATGTTCATTGGCTTGAAGTATACTTAATCCTGTCTCAACCCCTTCGGTAAAATACGCAATATCGCCTTTACCCTGGTGATTTAAATTAACAAAATAATTGCTGATTGAACCAAATGTTTGTTTCACCGCCACACACGACTTATCCTTATTAGCCGATTGAGGGTCTAGTTTAGTAACCTGAACATGATGTATGTTACCTTGTTCGTCCTTACTAAAAGCCAATAGTGCGGGAACATGCTTTTGTCCATCTTCGGTCTTGGTATATACCGAACTACAATACCGCAGATCAGCATGCTCATAATGAGCCAGTCCACGATGTATAATTAAGTATTTTTCAGCAATAGTTCCTTTAATAGGCTGTGATTTTTGAAATAATGCTTGAGCCAATTGACGCCTCCCTTCGTTCATTGGCTTCTCTTTTCGTTCACTCAATTTTTGTGGTGCCTTACGTTCGTGCTCAGGGATATAATGGATAAATCGCGCGGCATATTCCAAGGTTTCTTTAAAGTCAGACAGTACTTGTTCCCTCTCAATTAAATGGAATAGATTGCCCGATTCTTCCGTTTCAAAGTTATGCCATAAACCTGAATTAAGCTCTATTTTAAGACTTCCCAGAGAACCATAGCGATATACATTTTTAGTAGAGAGTTTAGGATTGGGTTCTCCTAAAAGGCTTTTTACTAAAGAATCAGAGACGTTCAATAATCCTTTATACAGTTCATCCGCATTAATAGACGGCTTTTGAGAAGATTCGTATTTTTTTACGGGTCGAGAATCGTTTCTCTGCTCCTTAGCCTCTTCCAAAATAGGTTCTTGAGCGCGATCCATTAACTGTGTACTGATTCGTTGCTGTTTCTGTTGCTTCAAGCGATAAGCCTCTTCGGTCAATACAGCAGAGGTTTTATCCGCATCGCGTTGTTTTAATGGATCTTCGAGTCTATTGACCAACCCTTCAAAATTATCAGTATAAAAAGTTGCTTGATGACTGGCACGAGTTGCATCAATTTCATGAGATCGGTGGGTAGTTACCACAAGACGATCTTCCAATTCCAAAGCAATCATGAACTTGGAGGTAGCACCCTGGCTGGAATAAGCTGTATTTGTATAAGCATAATCCCAATGAAGATCTGATTGTTCCTTTAAATTAAGCGTTACCTGATTTTTATTGTTGCTTAATCCTACTGTTTTACCAAAAACCTGTGTGACCGTATATTCTTCATTGGCAATAATGCCACGAGCATCATCATTTCGCTTTAACCGAATCCGATCCCCTGAGGCTAAAGGCCGTTCGTGCAATTTATAAAAGGAAGGCATTGTTTTGGGTAAAATAGAAGCACTGATTGTAAACGCAACCTGCGACGCATCAACACAGAACAATTTATTTGCTTCACTATCAATGGCTTTGACGGTGAAATACTCGTCCTTTTTAGCCACTGAATAGTTTTTACCAAACCGAATGACATCGCCTGGTTCAAAAGAATGTGCTTGTATCTGGTCGGCCTGATCCAGGCTGATTGGAAATAAGCGCTTACACAATATATCTTGACTGTGTAGTTGATGTTGCTTGCGCAAACCATCACGCAGTAACACTTCAATGGGTGTTCTATCCTCGTGCGCATGAGCAACTATTAGCGTATTTTTTTGACACTCATGGGTTCGGCTGAGAAAATCATCAGCGATAGCACGATAAATGGATTTATAGTCCTTCTTTCCTTCCTCATCAGTACAATTAATTTCAACCAGTGATGAATGATTCAATCCCTGTATCGATGTTTTTCGCTGCACATACTCTTCAGGATCGATGTTTTTTATGAGTTCAAAAGCCTTGCTAATTTCTCTACGTGATGCAAACTCCGCTGCTTTTCTTAATTCAGGGTTCGGATTTTGACGCACAATCTCCGTCATAAACGCTGTTTTTTGCAATTGGCTTTTGATAGTGAGCTCGTGAGGAATTCCTGAGGCCAGCGATTGCAACTGCGTAATATCCCCTGTAAACACCATTCGCGATTGAGCGTCAATGCACTTTTGCTGTAAGGCATGGTACTTCTCATTATCAATCATGGAACTCTCATCCACAATGACTAAGTGACTGGCACCCAACCCACCGTCATTGCGTAAAAAACTATCCACGGTTTGTGCCTGGATACCATTTGCATTGAGCTCTTCTACGGCTTTATGCGTCGGTGCAAGTCCAAGGACTTGAAATTGATTGTTTTCAGCAATGTCCTTCACATGCCGCATCATCGTGGTCTTACCCACACCAGCAAGCCCTTGAATGGATACAAACCGATCGGATGTGCTCACCACCAACGTTATGGCGTCTTTTTGTCCTTGCGTTAAGGTTTCAGGTAAAGACAAAAGCTTTTGCGCAGAAGGCTCAATGGGCTTTACTGTATTTTGCTCTTTGTAATTAGCCTTAAGTATCTCTTCTTCAATGTGTAATGCCTCTTTGGTCGTCCAATAGGTATCCAAATGAACAAGAGAATCGGCCATTCGTCCTTTCAGTAATGGGGCAATGTCTTCAAAATCTGCCTCTCCTAATGCATGCATTAAAGCATGGGTTATTAAATCACTGTGTTTAAAAGCCGCATTGCGTTCCGTGCATTTAGCAAGCGCATACGTGAGTGCTGTGGCTGCAATGCCCTCTTTATCTTCTGGTTTCAGACTCAGATGATGAATTAACGAGTTGATTTCTCGCGCCAAAGCTTTATTGGCATAGGCCATATCACGATAGACTAAATCGGGCTTTTTTTGTTGCACATCATAAGCAGTCCATTTCAATTGCTCTTTTTCTAAAAAACGCTGTGCTTTTTGTTCATCATCCGTAAATAAAAGCACCTGCTGCGCGTTTTCACCAATTTCTCCGATGAGATTACGATTGATCTGGTACGGTCTTGCCGCCATAAACACTTGTGTGGTGTCTGGTTTTATCTCATGCGGTTTTTTACAATAATCATAATCAAAATGATGTTCGGACAACGCTTTATTAGTCAAAAATAAGGTGTTGGACTCATGGCGAACATAAATCCCCTCTTCAGTAATTTTTGACACAACAAACGAACTCTTAGGCGCATATTTAACGCGCTGATGAACTAGGGATTGTTCATTGATTAACCGCTCACCAACAGCGACTTCCAGTATTTTTTCTCGTGATACACGAAAGTCTTCTTTGGTATCATAAGCAAACAGGCTAATCTTGCCCTGGGCATTTTCTAAATACAGCCCCTTGGCACCAACGTCACACACCTTATAGTGCTTCGGTATTCGCCCTTCATTATAAAACGTAATTTTATCACCCGCTTTATAAGAGTGGGCGTATCCTTTTTCCGTTTGTGTCATAGCGGCTGTTGCCAAAACCGTGACCCTTTTCATTTGCCTAGATAACTGACCCTGTTGCACAAGCCCTTCTCGTATCTGGTTCGTCAAGGCCTCTTTTTGTTTGTTATTCAAGGCAACCAACGCACTTTTTTGCTGCTGTTCTGGCGTCAATTGAAGCCAAGCGGAACTCATGGATTCATTAGCTTGTTTTCCAATCGAGAGCTTGAGCTCCCCTTTGATAGGGGCTGTTAACGATTTATACGAATGAATATCATGCTCTTTTAAAACCTTAATCGGATTTCCTGCACTAAAACCCAAGGTTCCTGCCGCGTTGTTCAATAAAATGAGTTTACTTTGACTTGCTTGAGTAATATCGCTTAACTCAGATAAATCATCAAAAGAAAGTTTTTGCGCATCATGAACAATCACTAAATCTTGCTTTTTTCTCGTAAACGGTGACGCTTTGATGTGTTTTCCATAATGATATTGAAACCCAGACACCGTATGTACAATATCGTCTTTAAACAAATTTTTAATCCTGGAAATAAATCCTGTATCCAAATGTTTGATGTCTGCTCGAAGTTGCTGTGTTTTTAGACTGCCTGGATGCAACACATAGGAATTGAGTTGATGTGCTTCCGCAAGATTCACCATGTCTTGAATCAGCTCTTTTTCGCACCGAAAACCCTCTACATCAATGATTTGAATGCGCTCGCTATTTTTAAATACCTGGGAAGAGAGCCCGTGATTTGGTACTGGAATCGAAAAACTTACTTTTAACTCGTTGGTAGTTTTTGCAATAAAGTCCTTCTCGCGTGTAAGAAGATGCGCCGTTGTATAATATTCCAAGGGTTTCCCCTGAAGTGCCTCTGCAGACAAAAGAGATTCAATTTCTCGCTCAATGTCCTCATGACCCACAAGACCTGCTGAAAAAGTCATGGCCTGACGCACCAAAGCCCCATGCTGGATTTGAGTTGAATATTCGGACAAATGAACCAGCGCATCATTCACGGCTTTTTGCGCATCAGGACTTAAAGGTGTGGTATGCGTGCGTTCAACCGCTCCTCGCCCAATATTTAATTTGGATTCCTGGATTATCCCCCTCAAATCAATACCAAGCTCTTTAATTTCGTCTACCCACTGTTGATGCAGTGCTTGGCTGTCTATTTCCACTTTTGGGTTACGCGTTGATAAATTAGATTTCTCGGCAGCCTTTGCACTGTTTGTGCCACGCTCCTTCATATCATCAAGAATCTGTACGCGCCTTTTGGATGTAGCAGTAATAGCTTCATCACTAATACCAACCACCTCAAAATTACCGTACCGGTCTTTAATGCGAATATCGTAGCCCAACTCCTTAACTTTTTTTGCTAAAGAGGACATGTATACCAATCCCAAATAATGCTGGTTGGAATAAATTAATTCACGAAAACCATGATCAAGATGTTCTTTATCGTGTTTCGCTCGTGAGGATAAAGAACGCCATAATCCATCGGAACGTTCGGTCATATTGAGTATAGGTAGATGGGTGTGCAAATCGGGATCTAATTCACGTGACGTCGTATGAACAAACATGGCTGCTACTAAATTACGGGTTTTTTCAAATGTAGTTTCACCATTAAATGTAATGCGTGCTTCTGCGGCGAGCTGTTCAATGCGACCAAAGGTAATATTCACGGCTTCTTGATGGGCTTGCAGCAAGCGCTCATCCTTCCCCACCAAAGCTAAAATGGATACGGACTTAGGTGCTGATAAAGTCACATCGGTCCCAGGTCTATGCTGACGCTCACCCTTATCGATAATACCCAGCAATTGCCCACTGGGTAATTGTCCGTCTAGTAACTGCAAAAATTGCGACGGCTCAATTTGACCGGACAATTGTAACTTTTGCGCACCATTGCCTATCCATCGAGACAGACTATTAAGCGAATCTCGATCGCTTAAATAATAATTATCTTGATTGGTGTAATAATGCACCGCGTCTTTGGCCGCACTTATTTTATTTAAGGTCAGCATCATACCTCCCTGGATGACTTAAAAAATTTCTTTTATAACAATGGATGCCTCACGCAACTCAATCGCATCGGTGTCGTTTTTATTCGTGGCAGCTTGGGCTTGGGGTTCCGCATACGGTGATTCAGGAGGCACTAAATCCTTATCCGATACCTCATGCGCCAGTGTTTCAAATTGATGGATTTTTTTAACGTCATCATTTCGTTGAGGATTATTTTGAACCATCAATGCACGGTGATTTACTTTTTCCAATGCATCAAAATTGATGGTTCGCTCAATAAGAGGCACGCAAATTTCTTTACGTTCAATGTATTTGTTTTTCAAACGCGTGATGGGATGATTGCCTACCAAACGAACATAGCATTCCATGTCATCAAGAGTCATAATATCGCCCTCTTCAACCGTATTTCGCTTGGTGCGTTGCGAACCCACCGTATTCCCATCACGAACAGAATCAGGGCCATAAGACTGACTTTCTTTCATCTCATTAATCACTTGTGGGCCTAAGTCTTCGGAAACCCATTTAGCGACTTTCGATTTTGGACTCCTAAAATAAATGGAGGTATTGAGTAGATCCGCAATGGCTCCGGCTTCATGGGTTCCATAGATAAAATCTAATTGCGCAATGGATTGGATGCCAATGGCAACACACCCACCAAATTTACGAATGTCTGCCAGAGTGTCTGAAATGGTTTCTAAACGATGCAGGCTCGCTAATTCATCCATGACAAGCCATATACGCCCCTTATTATTAGCCACCAAGGATTGCACTCCTTGCATAGCAAGTCCTAACCATAAAGAAATTAAAGGTTTTATTTCTTTATGGTATTTGGAGCGTGACGTAATAAATAACCACCCTTTATTATACTTTTTAGGATCGGATGTATTTTCAATCCACTCTTTAATCGAAAAGTCTTCTTTACCCGACTTTTCAAGTCCCTCAAGAAAGCGCAACGCCTTGGTATAGGTTGCCAACACGGATTTAATGGAAATGGCCGTTTTTTCAATTTCCTTACTCACCAGATTTTCAGATTCAGTCCCTTTGAGAATATTCCTGATTTCCTCCAAGGAGGTAGTAAGTAATAATTGAAGAAGAAACACGGGATCTTTTTCTGCATAATCCCTGATTTTCCATGCCATCGAGGTGAAAATGGTTCTTGCTGAGTCCACCCAAAACGGATCGCTGCCTTGAACTGATTTAGGAATTAAATAGGTGGCAAACGAACCAAACTCCAACGGATTGGCACATTCCCGCCACATTTTCCAATTAGCGCATAATTTTGAAACGGGATTGAGCTCCACATCAATGCGCTCATCAAAGAAATACGGTTTGATGGTGCATTCTTTATCATAAATGATTGCAGGCTCGCCCAGAGCCCTAATTTGCTCCAAAAGCATCATCATGGCTTGCGTTTTTCCAGAACCCGTTGTGCCATGAAACAACATCCCTTGTTTTTCAGAATACTTAGGCATAGGAAGACGATTCAAAAGTTTAATTTCTGAAGCGCCACGTTGTGATTCGTTGACCGATTTGATGGTTTCTTTAGGCGAGGCAGCTAAGCGCGTACCGGAAACAAACTGATCTTTAGTGTATTTTTCACCTAATTTAATAAAGAAACGGGAAAACAACAGTGTAATCAACAGGTATACCGCCCCACCAAAAAATAAAGAAACTTGCGCTTTTCTCCAAAGAACATCTTGAGCCAGATGTACGGATGCTTGAATAAGGGGGCTTTTTTGATAAAAAAGCGCTGTGATTTTACTCCCATTCAGATTGGTCCATAACACATACTCCCCATTATGGAATTTAACCAGAAACCTTGAAATGTGGTTAAGTACCACCAGCTTTAATTCAGAGGAGGCATAAAATGCCATAATCAGCGAAAAAAGCACGACAAAACCTAAGACAGCCCAGTGAAAAATACGGTTACTCACCTGAATCATCATTTTGGTTTTATAGTCAAAAATCTGACCGCCACTCATAAATTGCCACATATTTTGCAAGGAACTTTGTTTCATGATTCTAAATCCATCGATTTGACCGCTCTTCCAAGCGCACGTGTTTGCTTATTCATAACGTCCTTCCTTGTACCAACGATCATTGTCCACATAATCCTGTTTTTGTTTTGCTTGCCGATTTACTAAATCCGCTTCAGATGCCTTAATCTCCTGTTGTGTACTGCCCTCTTGGTGTCGATAGGCTTTCGATAAATCTTCTCGATTATCCATACGCAGATCGTGCGCTTGCTGGATGGTGTTATCTTGCACCTGGCTTAAATGTCGCTCTTGCGATTTATTTAAAACGCCTCCAGCACCATCCTGATGGGCTTGGTTGATGAGTGCTTTTTGATGGGCAGTCATCGAAGCACGTTGCGCTTCAAATTGACTTTTCACTTGATCAGGTGATGAGTGGATCATGCGGCTTACTTGCGCTTTGACTGCCGATTGTCCTTGGGAAGAACTCATAAACTGATCGGCCAATTGTTGTTGTGCGCTTAAGCTCGAAGCATCGGTCCCCATCAGTGCCTTTTCTACCTGGACCCCATGATGCTGCACCGCCCAATCGTGAAACGCTTGATCCAATACTCTATCCATCCCGTCGGAGTGCTCTTTCACACGGTTAGCCATGTGTTGATAATGTTCGCCCTTACTGTATTCTGCTGAGGCCATATCGGATAAAGCATGTCCTTGAGATAGGTTGGCTGCGATTTGTTCCGATTTCGACAAGTTAAACGAATCATTGGCATCCAAGTGGTGCGTCTTAGCTGTAGACTCCATGTGGTTCAATGCGCTAGAGAACGATTGACCCTCACTTGAGTTAAAAAAGGCTTGAACCGAGTTAGAAGCAGATAAACCTGTTTTCAAACTCGTGCTCGCCTCCCCAGAAATACCCGTTACTGCGTGGGCGAACGATCCAAATATCCCTTTGCGTGTATCAATTCTGGCCGAAAACGCCGCATCCCACGACACTTGTCCTGATTTGTCATGATGCTGATTGTATTGGTTAACCGCGTCTTGCATTTGACGAACATCTTGATTCAACGCATTACTGAGCGTTCTATTAATACCCGTTCCTTCCCGTACCTCACTGGCATCACTTTCATTAAATTGAGAGAGTCCACTCAAGGCTTGTTGATAATGAGAGTCTGCACTGGTTCGATGCGATTGGGCATTCTGGAACGATTGGCTGGCACTGTCTTGCAATGAAGCGCTGATTCTGTCAGATGCGTGTAATCGCGTTGCCATCTGACTCATTGCAGACTGTGCGTTAATCACGCGCGACCCATCCATTCCTTGCGAAAGCAAGGCACCATTATCCGCTTGAACAGTAGCCCGCCCTTCCATATGCTGATAATTGGTATCCCATTTATTCGCATGCGTGTTGTTGTAGTTCATGTTCCAACCACTGTAAGACGCCATGGAAATATTTCCTTGCGTGGCCGATTGAGCCTCTCCTGTAGATAACGATTGCGCCATTCCTCCTAGATGTTGAGACGCAGCACTTAATAAATTAGGTAAGCCTTTGGCAATAAAAAGGGAAATCACTGGAACGCTAATAGCCAAGCCCCCTGCCGTATACGCAAAGCTGCTTTGAATACTGGCGATGGAATCAATTGTTGAAAAAGTAACCCCACCATTTTTAGAACCAAATAAAGTCAGTGTGGTAGAGGAAGCTAAGGACACAAAAAAATGAATAATGATAAACATCGGAGGCCAAGACCATAAAAACACTTGGGTTTGCATGTAGATCATGTATACCCCATGCATGGCGGGCATCAGCGCTAACAACATCACTAAAGGGAAAATACACAGAGTCAACATCCAAAAGACGGTCATATAATAAGGAAGCCGATAACCTGCAAGCCAAAAACTGTTCGCTTCAGCCACGTGCATTTTTTGTAGACTGGAACTGTTGGTGTAATTCATCAGCTCCGCATCCGCACCAGCAAAAGCAAAGGCATCAAGAGCGGATTCACGGGTGGCATTAATTAAAATATTTTGCGTGAGTACTTGAGCCGCATCTTTGGACACGTTCATAAAATAGGAATGAGCTGCCGCCAAACCATCACTAAACTTCTCTTTGTCGCCCTTGGTCATAATATTGGATAAATGAACGAGTTGTTTTTCTATTCCCTCATTAAGTTCTGGTTTTAAACGTGCAGCAGCCTCTATACAGCTCAAATTAGTACCATCATGAAATAAGACACGATAAATGGGAGATGGATGCTCAAAATACAGCCGAATTAAATCAGAACTGTTCTTCATCTCATTGGGTGCAATTTGCTGACTCCCCAAAAGTTTGGCTGAAAAAATGCATTGCCTAATATAGGTGGATAAATCACGAGAGAGCTCAGGCGACAAAGACAAATTAGAACTGGTGGACGCTAAGAAGGTACGTGAACCAAACAACATGCCGGTTCGGGTGTAATCTAAATCCTGCGGCATATGAAACACGTCACTAAATACTTGAGTAATCCCATACCCAATGCCACTAATAAGTGCCGCAGGCAGCCCAACGCCTAAAGGGACATGATCTACGGTTAGTGCAGGTCCCGCTGAATTCGCTGTTTGCATGTCAATGATAGCTACCGGCGTTTTGATTCCTAGAATACAGAACAAAAAGACAAACGTGCACAAAACATAACGACTAATGGCTTGAATCCTTTTACCACTCACGTATTGAAACCCGACAATGCCTACTGCAAGAATACTCACTATGTCCTGAGCCGATTTGTAGGTTGACGTGCCAAGCAGCGTGACCATAGCATCCAGTACTGTTTTTAGATACTCTCCATTTTGTGGCGTATAAATGGTTAAAAGACTCATTGCGCATCTCCGTAATAGGCTGTTCTTAAGGTAGGTGTTAATGCACTTAATGCTTGTTTAACGTTATTGCGGATTAATTCATTCGTTTGTAAAGCCGCGTTAAACCGCTCACGACTCTCCGTGCTAAACCGAGCCACAAACTGTTGTGCCGTCTGCAGATTTTTGTATAAACGCTCTTCATTATGAGCACCTAATTCTTTTCCTGAGAGAGAGGCTCGAATGATATCGAGGGAATTGGAAAGGTATTGTGCTAAAAGGTCCGTTGCCACGCTTTGAGCCAGCTCATAACTGCCTTGAATACCCGTGTTTTGTTGCGCATTGGCAGAAATAAGATTGAAAACTGCGGGTTGTGTTAACTCAATCAGCCCCTTTTGCTTATCGGATAATTCTTTGCCCATTTTAATGTTGTCATAAATCCCTTGCAGTAATTCTTGCACTTGAGCTACTAAGGCTTTTTTGGCACTGATTTCTTGCGTGCTTGTGGCATCAATAGATAAGCAATGCGACTGTGGCCCTGTATCAGTGCAGTGGTAACTGGGTAACTTTCCTCCGTACAACAAGGCTTTAATAAAATCTTGATTGATTGCAAGCGAAGGGTAGGTCATTAGCGCCCCTTTCGCGTTAAAGACAATGGTTCCTGAAATGGACATGTATACTTCCGCTAATTTGGGATCTTGTGCAATGAACTGATTAATTTGTAAGGAGTCCCAAACCACATTGGTATTGATTAGCACCCTGTCTTTGTATTCAGGATTATTTTTAGCCTCAGCCAATATGGAGTCAGCTTCACCTCCCGTGGAACATTTCTGACGTGCCATGGCCCAATCCGTAAAGGTTCCTTTGTGACGACCCAAATCTTCGCAAAGACGCTGTTGTGCCGCCCTATTTCGCGGCCACACAGCAGCACTTAAATTCTCACCCATTTCACAAGAATTAAAATTGGTGCCATTAATTTCATTCGCCAGTTTTTGCATAAACTGCATCGCATGTGCAATTTCAGGTAACTCCGTTTCTAAGGCCAGGTTTAACGCGTAGCCTGCTCCTCCGGATAAAATATTTTGCATGAACTTCACAATCTGATCTGACTTGATGAAAGAAAACCCTCCAGCGAAGAGATCAATACCGCCACAACCAGAGCGCATTCCAGGAACATCCACATGCGCAAGACGTATGGTACGTACTTGATTACGGGCATACACTGAACCTAGTGCCGCATAACCCGCAGCTTGTGTTTGATAGGCATGCGATCCCGTCACATTGGCATCAAACCCTAAGTTATTAAAAAAATGGGATAAATCGGATTCTGCATTCGCAAAGAGCTGACTGGTCCCTAACAACAAAAAGGCAGCAACGGTTTTTTTAAACATAGTCATCTCGCGAAGTTGTGAATCTATTCATCATGAAATTTTTCCTCCAAATGCGTCATAAGTTCATCCACGCGGTTTGCAAGTTGTGCAGGCTCTGCCTCACCAAACAACACGGCATACGCTTGATTGGTAGGACGATTCACGAGGTACAGGGCTGGCACTACGGGCTTGTATTCACCAGATACATATAAGGTTTGAAACAGTTCGGGTGTTAAATTGGCTGAATCAAATCCATCCAAAGACTCTCCATCCAAACTGTAAGCCTCTACAGGGATATGAAAACTGGATGCAAAATCACGAAGTATGGGCGCAAATTGATGACAATGAGGGCATGTGGAGCGGTATATAAAAATAAAGTAATGTTGTTCCGAAAGCACATTGATTCTTTTGTTTTTGGTGCGCTCCAATACCTGTTGCTCTTGTTTTTTATTTAAGAGCTGGGTTAATTCATTCAGTGCTACATTCGCAAAAGACTGTGTGCTTAGAAGGAATAGCACGATTAAAAATAACCATTTTTTCATTCATTCACTCCTTCATAACTAAACCGTTTAAACTGCGTCATCACATCAAAAATGCGCTGCTTCAACTCTTCTAAAGATAAAAACCCATAAGACACTGGCGACATCTTGTTACTCTTTAAATCCACAAAATAAAGAGCGGGCATGTACTTCGCCTCAAGCGCTACTTGTTTTTGAACCGTTTCCAGAGAAATTGATTTAGTATTAGGAAGTCCATCAATGAGTTGGCCATCAGTACTGACTGAAATCATGGAAAAACCATATTCTTTAATAAAGGGCATCAAATGCATGACCATTTTTTGTGAAATGGAGCTCGTGCCACGATAAAATAAGATAAAGCCGAAACGTGTACTGCTTTCTTGAATGACTTTGTTGATTAATACTTTTTGTGCATCATTGCGTACTGCAATCGCCGAGTTATCGGTTGGAAAATTAAGCGTGCTATCCAGCTCAGGATGGACTAATAAGACTTGTTGCCAATAGCGTACAAATTGCTGGTTATTTTTTGAATAATCCATCTGCGCCTTCATGTATTCATGTGTTGAATCAAATGAAGGAGAGAGCAACGCCTCGGCCAACTTATTCAGTGTGGCCTGACGTTTATCCATTAAGCGCTCATAAGGGGATTTCACCACAGGAGCAGGTCGTGGCTGCACTATTTTTTTAATCGGTTTGGGCGCCTCTTCAACGCTATACCAATGAAATCCTTTTGCATGCTCCTGCACAATGTCCGCATGCAGCGATGTCACGAACAGTCCCCATACCATCAGCATCAACAGGCGGCTCATAATTCACCTGCCTTTTTTTGCATTCTTCGAGTGACTTCATCAATGGATTTTTTAGGATCTTGAGATTTGATCTTTAGATCGCCTGCAATCCCTGCCGCTTTATTAGGCGTCCCATGGCCAAAAGGATAGATGGGCTCAACAAAATCAACCCGCCCCAAATCCATCTTCTGCAGTTCTGCAACACTCATTCCTGAACAGGTTGGATGTTCTGCATCACCCAAACCATGACCATTCACTTGTGTAAGACGAGCCTCCTGGATAATTCGGGCCATTTTGCTTGGAAAGACACAGTAAGAGCGTTTGTGTTCTAAACAAACCCCAGCCACTTTTTCACTGCAATACTCACCTAGATAATGAGCCACATAATTTAATTTAGCACGACCCAGTGCTTTGTCTTCCTCACGACAATGAAGCAAGTCAATGTCTTTTCCCCATCCCTTATCATGACAACAATCAATAAGATCCAAGGGCCATATTTTGCATTGCACTGCCTGTCCGCCAAAAAGAGATGCATTGGGTTGTTGACTTAATTCATGCCCCGCTTCCCCCACAACCGCTAAAGAAGAAACGCTTTGCCCAAAATCACTGTTTTGGGTTTGGGAATGCTCTGTACACTCACCATCGGCACAAAATAAGTCTTTAATACATTCGATAGGTGCTTCACACACATTTTCCTGACAACTGTATGTCTGTTTATACAGGGCACAAGCCTGCTTATCAAAACGCGCGCACTCAGAGGCCGTTTGAAAACACCCTTTGTTTTTCTGCACGAGGCATTCATCAGCAACCGCGCTGGAACAAGAGTACGTCAGCTCTTTTGCCCAACACGCACGGGATACAGGAAGACCATCAATTACTTTAGGTGACTGAGTATCCGTGCATTGTTCTTTTTTGATTCGACACAGCGAACCCTTATTTTCAAAGCTCGTGCAATTACTGTCCCAATATTCTTGGCTAATGTAGGGTTTGGAATGCGCCGTGACCGTCAAAGCAACTTGAATAGGATAGATTCGGCCCCATTCTTTATTAATATAAAAGGTCAACAACCCATTATTAGCGCATGTTGGGGTGCCAATCACCTGAACCCAATAAGCATTCGCACCATTATTTCGTATTGAATGAATGGTGGCACTCATTCCATCACAAGGATGTTTCATCCGAATGGGATAAGGAACCGAGCCTGCCACTGCATTAGTGATTGCTCCAGTCACCAAATTCACACTAATCACTCCGGTCCATTTTTTAGCGACCGAAAACGAAAAATCAGCGCGTTGCACCACTTTTTCAGAATCCACCACGACCTTAAGGTTCTTGGAGCAGGTTTGATCGGGCAATGAACGAGAGCTGAAACACTGTTCTTCATGCGTCTTCATTGTACAGACAGGCTTTTGATTGGAGCATTGAACGCGATTATTGGATTCTCCGTGCGTAATCGCATAGCTTTCATCCTGAATCAATTGAGATTGAGCCAATACAGAATTAGCTTGATTCAGTTCAAATTTGTTTGTTCCAAAATGATCAATAACGGTTTGAGCACCAGGATCATTTTTAATCGCCGCATTAGCCTGACTTGATAAATCCGTTTGTTCCTTTTGAACCCCTTGATAATACCCTTCTTGTGCAGGGTGCTCTGAGTACTGATCAAACAGCGCATGGGGATCAAATCCGTGCATGGCATCTTTAGGTTGGGCGTTTAACGATTTAGCGTAATTTTTAAAAGTTTTGAAATCCGTTCCTGTTTGATTCGCAAAACATCCCATAGAAAGTAATGCCATGAAAACAACCCACTTAGACATGAGTGTTCTCCAAAAGAGCCTGAGCCACCTCGTTTGCACTGTCCCCTTTCTGTGCAATGAGTTGTAAACTGTTTTTTATAGATGCATTGCCATACACCACATCATAAGTCTGTTCGGGACAAATAATTTGCTGTCCACAGGAGCTCGGCCTTTTGCTCACAACCAGTGCAGGCACCGCAGTAATATGAAACTGTTCAAACCATAAAGGATCAATCGATACTCCATTAAATGCCCATTTGGACTCCTTGGCCTTAGCATGAAGCTTGGAAAACACCCTTATGGTTTTTTTAAAATCCCCCTCAATCAGACCATTAATCACTACTGGAATTTTATAAGCAGCTGCCTCATTGCTCAGTGAAAACAACAAGGATTCTGGCATGGAAAAAGAAACAAATAATACGGCTCCATCAACAGTTTGCCCTTTTTGAGCAACGGGGGCTCCTTGGCGTGAACGTTCAATAATCTGATCAATCAAAGTCTTATTTTGTGCATAGGATTGATTAGATGTCACATTCCAATGAGCCAAGGTGTCTTGGCTTACTGAATCGTGCAGAGCCTTCCCCGTTACCGATGCCTCATTAATAAAATCATTCACATTGGCATGGCTTGCCGTGGCTAAAAACAGGCTACTTAAAAAAACTCCAAATGCATTCATGATTCATCCCCATCATTTAAAGAAAACAACAGTTTCTTTTCTTCCAAATCAAAAACCCAAAATTATCTCCGTCACCTGGATAGGTGTGCCCTGCTTCCCACTCAATCACCGATTGCCCAAACGGATGGCAATGATGTGCTTCAGGCAAGGTATTCACCAGCTGATAGCGATAACGGTCTTTGGGCATAATGCTCGATGCATAGGTATGACATACAGCAGGCCAATCTTGGCCTATTGAATCGCGTATCGCAGGTGTTGGAGGTCGATGCAATTTAAAATCAACGCGTTCTGCAAGTAAGGCTGCGGTACTTATAGGACTTGCTTGATGCGCAACAAACCCCGTTAATGGATACGTAGAACCTTGCGCACCTTGACACCAAAAAAGACTGTTCACAGCGGTGCTTGTAAGTGCTTTGGTCGCATCAAAGGCACAAGAAGCTCTTGCAGGCGGGGAGGTAAATAAAACGGCTTCAGGATTTAGAACAAAGGCCAATTCTGAATCATTCCAAGTGGGGTCTAACTCCGACGGATATAAGATGTCAAAATCTTCAGTTTCCATGCACCCTAAGGACGTTAACACCTGCAGCCAATACACCAGAGGATATTTGTACCAATGAACGTAATAAAACGCACCGCGTCCATCCGTCTCCGGCATCTGTGAGCCACCTAACCCTTTTTTAGTGACATTCAGTTGCACGCCTAAATTGACCATACACCAGGGTTTAGGCGTCACATCAACCAAGGCAGCAGGCTCCCAATAACCAATAGTGACGCCTAAACGCTCGCCAATTGGTGTGGGGCATAAACACAAAGGATTGCTTGGATTTTTTGTATCAGGATAACTGCTTTTAACTATCTCACTGCTGCCAATGGTGAGTGGAAACAAACAATTCCAGCAGACATCCGTAATTGGATTAACAAAGTGCCCTTTGCATTGAGACGCATAAACAAAGCTTGGCGAGCTCAATAAAAACAGCACCATGAATCGGGCAAGCAATCGGCTCATCATAGTAATCCACCAAGAATATGCAGGCGATTGCGTCTTCTCATTGCAAAACTTAAGAAAAAAACAACACCAAAAATAATCAATGAATGATTCAATGCTCTTAGCGATTCGGCATACTGGATTAAGAGTGTTGGGAGCAAAATCCAGGTCATATGGACTAAAATTTCTATATAAAAATAAACCTTATTCCAATCAATGATTCGGTATTGATGGCTTGCTGTTCCCTCACAAAATGAAAGACAGGAAGATAGGGATAAATAAATTCCAATTACAACACCCGCTACAGCTAAGTAGAAAGGCCATGAACTTCCGTTTAATTCATGAAGAAATTCATGAGGATTTTGAGAAAAAATGAAGGCGAGAATTAATCCAATAAATAGATGATAAATCCCATAGACGCTAAGCGAACAAATGCCTCTGGTTATTTTAATCACCATTTTTTTATTCATAGTACCTACTCCTATTTGTGTAGCTCGTGTTGCCCAATTTCTTGAATACGCCAAACCAATCTCTTCTGGCTGACTATTGAAGGCACATGCTTTAAGTGAAAATAACGACTCAAGCGCCCTTCTAAATCAAAATAAACTGAACCCAAAGCTCCAGAGGTTTCCTTAACATCCCCTCCGGTTAAAATAAATTTCACCTGGTCAAAATGCTTATAATGTGCTTTGGCCCAGGCAAGTTGCTTCGGATCATCGGCATCGAAAAAAAACAGCGTTTTAGAAAATGACACGCGTTCAAAAGGATTAAGATGCGCACCCTTCTTAGCAATCAACACCCCATCATGGGTATAAAGTGTTTGATTCACGACGATACTTGGATCTAACTCATGCGTTTTAGGGGTAGTTGTTGTGGGTAAATGAAGAGGTTTTGGCCTTCTCACGTGCTCTTCCACTCGCGCCACCATTTGTTGCTGGTGCTGTTTCAAGGCACCTGTTTTCTCTAAGCGATGCAGCTTCGCCATGATGACCTGGCGGATGTCCTGCTCAATAACAGGAAAAAGCTGGCCGTAATTGCCTAAGTTTTTGGCATATACCGGAGCTCCGTTCATTAAGAGTGTTGCAATCAAACCCGCTACTTTCTTCATAATGCACCCAGCTTTTCCAAGGTTGCCGCAATCACCTCATCCGTCACATCGAAGCGTCCACTGGAGATCACTGTTGCGGTGATCAGGGTCACATGATGAGAAGCCCCATACTGAGACAAGGTCTGAGGCAACAACGACGAATACTGCTTTAACACCTTCTTTTGTTCTTGTTCTGATAAGTTACTTTGGCTCAATAAGACCGCCGGCTGATTCAGTAAGCGCTGCATATCCACTACAGCAATCGGTGTGGTCTTGTGCATGCTCCATAACACCATGCCAGACAAAACCAAACCCGCTAGAATTAAGAGTTGGGCTTTATAATTACGCAGCATCGGCAAGACCTCCCTCTACCAACACACTTTTGGATAAACCATAATGTTTGTTGGCTACCAACATGGCGGCATGAATATACGAGCGCCCTTGCGCGATATAATCCATTACTGCTTGATAATCGCGACCATCGGAAGACAATAGGACCCGTGTAAACGGATCAACAAAAAGTCGATTAAACGAAGAAATACCGTCTGCACGAATCAGAACTTGTGAAAATCCAGCATCCTTAGCTTTAGGAAATGCAGAAAGTAATTTAAATTCAAAATCAGAAAACGTGTTATGTTCTTGTTGGTGCTTGGCTAGGGAATCTGCATCTTGAAGAAAAATGAGTTTGATTGCAGAATTTTCCCAAGCAGCACGTGCTTCAGGAAAGGCGTAATAATCATCGATACCTTGCGTGATCGTCACAAAGGACGCATTATGCCGCCGTCCTGTACGAAAACCTCGGTTAATGAAATTAACTGCAATTTGATCGCCAGAAAATAAGGACCAGGCTTCATCAATGATGCACATTTTTTGACGGCTGCGATCAGAATTAAACATACGGCCTTGAAACTGAGACAAAATAGACAGTAGTACAGGCGCACGAATGTGTTCATCGTCCTCAATTTCTTTTAAATCCACGACAATAATTCGTGCATCAGGCGCTAATTTAGATGGCGCATTAAAGACCGTCCCATGCTCTGAATGAGTACAATAGGGATCAAGATTTTTCGCCAGAATTTTTCCTGTAGGGTATTTTTCTCGGTCGTTCTGATGCAATTCCAGAAGCTTAGACTGCACATGATCAATTAACGTGGTTTGTTGATGCTCAAAAAACGCCTGAAGTATTGCCTCTCGTAACGTTCCTCGATCATCATCACTGGCCCCATCCTTAGCGCACGCTAATAATTGAAACAAAGAAAGAATATGCTGTATTTCTTTGCCAATATTCGTTACATGAGTAAAGGGATTCATTGCCAAATTGGAGTATTCCAGATAAACACCACCTAAGGCATGGCATAACTTCTTATAACTTCCCCCAACATCGACAATAAAGAGATCCCCTCCGTTGAACAGCACGTTGAGCATCAGCATTTGAATAAAAAAACTCTTCCCCCCGCCTGATGTGCCGGTCACAGAAATGTTGTAATTCGTGCCCAACTTACCAGAGAACGGATCGATACAAGAAAATTGATTGCGTAATGTCGGTAATAAAATGCCCGATCCCGTACCCGACCAATCCGAAAGAATAGGCATGTATTGAGTCGCATTCCATGAGGAAATAGGCCACATCATCGTGGGTAGCTGAAATCCTTTTTGGAGATGATTCGTAAATAAAAAAGGCAACGTTGCCAGAAAATAAGGAGATTGCATCCTACGGCTTAAAGCGAGCTTAATACCATTATAAGAAAAGCAGGTACGAGCGGCTTCCACATCGCGGGCATATTCGGAGCGTCTGGAAAATAGCACGACGTTATACAGCATTTTACAAGAGCGCGTCTTTCCTGAAGCCAAATCATCGCGAAAATGACGCCATTCACGCGCTTTTTTTTCAGTCCCTGCAACATGCAGCGCATAATCTCCCTTTGCTTTTTTATCCAAATCACTGGTTTTGCGATTCGCACGTCCCTGCGCTTTGTTTTGCTCGTCAACCAGGTAGGTAACAGAAATAATGTGATTACAGGGGATGCTTTGCTCTGAGTGAAAAATATTGGCACTGTTATTAATGTTATCCCAAAGATGGTATTCACCTGGTAAGCCATCAATGGTCATCACTGAGACAACCGTTTCGAATGCCTTACCTTGATTATTAACCCCACTCACAAGCAGGCCTTCTTTGGCTACCTCCACATCAAAATCACGACCAATCACCTGATGTTTAATGAGTTGCGTTGGTTCATAAGAGGAAAATTTGGGGTAAATATTATCGGGTTCATGAGCCAGGTAAAAATTAAGTAAGCGTAATAAATCTTCAGCATTACAGGTTCTAAAACCAATTTTGGCCGACATTAACGAAGCTTCAAAGGCAATACGAAATTGAGCAAAGCAGGCTTTAACGTCTTCCTCATTTTTTCCATTGATTTTATCAACTACGACATAACACTCGGTTTGTGTAATTCTGGGATTAACATTGGTATTGGTTTTAAATCCATGAACTGCCGCCTCACCATAAAACGAACGAAGGCTTTTACCCATCACACTTAACTGCTCAAAATCTTGATTCATGAACTGCTTTGAAAAAGCATCCAGCTCCGGTCCCACTTGATTGTGTTTGACTAAGATGAGCTGTAAGGTAAATTCATCAGAAACCTTGGTTCTTAAAATCGAATCCAACTGCTCTGCAATTTTTTCATTCGCACCGGTTAACGGGGTGATGCGATACAATAAACCTGAGTTCCAACGATTAATAAATAAATGCGATTCCTCATCATAATAATGATAAGGAAGCTCCTTACAAAAAAGAGGGTATTGGTGATCGCCTACATTTAAGGTATTTTGGGAAGACGACTCATCCTCCCCATCCACCAAATAGTCATCGATTGAATTCCTAAAACCCTGGACGTATTTTTTTAGTGTTGCGAACATAGTTAATCCTAAAAAAGTTCCGTTTCATTTATTTTGAATAGGCGCTGCAGCCTACACATTGCTCTTGTTGCACGTATTGCCCATCCGGTGTAAATCGCCGTGCATCAACCATACGATTCACCTGCTCCATGCTTTGGCACCCACCACGCTCGACAAAAGGACAGCGAACATCCTGATGATCAAAAATGGATCGTGAACACCCCGTAAGCATCACTGCCGAACAACAGAACAAAACAAGCCATGCTTTAACCATGTACGTCTCCTGTAGGATTAACTGTTGAAAAGAGCGGTTGATTGGGCATCCCATTCTGATTTAAGAATTGCTGCGCCGTTTGCGTATCGGATTGGAACGTGTTTTGTGGCCCAGAAGGCTCTCCACTGTTACTCTCCCCTGCTTCACCGCCTACCCGGCTGATGGTTGTTGTAATCGCAGCCTCATTTTGAGCCGATTGATTATCAATGGATTTGCCCGACTCAAACGATTGGTGCGCCCTATCAATCCAAAAGCCTTTGGTGAACATGATGGACACACGACGTCCAGCACGTGCCACCACCAATGGATGATAAATATCGGCGATTTTCATGATGTAGTCGGAGATTTTATTGGCCGGATTACTCACAGCCCCTCCTGCTGCTGATTGCACGAGGGTGGAAGCCTGGCCGTAGGTAGTAATGGTGCCTGCTGCTGGATTAATGGT
Source organism: Legionella fallonii LLAP-10 (assembly GCF_000953135.1). NCBI lineage: Bacteria > Pseudomonadati > Pseudomonadota > Gammaproteobacteria > Legionellales > Legionellaceae > Legionella > Legionella fallonii. The sequence continues at coordinate 224,201 of NZ_LN614828.1, forward strand.
TTGAGCCGTATTAAGGTTTTTAAGCCCATCTCCAAAACCTGCTAAAATCCCTGCAGCAGCACTGTATTCTAAAAGAGGTTTGGTTTTTAAAATGGACGTGCCGCGTAAGTCTTGCATCGCATCCAAGTCATACACTGCGCCATACACCTTTTGCTCAAAACTTAAATTAGGTTTCGCGCACGAGAGGGTTTCAAGATGCATCACTACCGCGTCATCGGATAAATCACCATAAGTTGAAACAATAGCCAGACAGCCATTAAGGCGTGAATGACGGTTGTTGGGCATAATCCCATTGGAATCCAGACGAATCAGTGCCGTCCCCATATTTTTAGCACCATTAATTCCAGCATCCCCTTTTGCTCCACTCAGTAAAATGCCTTCGGCGTGGGTTCCAGCCCATACGTAATTATCCGGTGTGCGCTCTTCTTTTTGTTGGCGGCGGTAATTAAAATGAACCGTTTCAAGCCCCGCTTTTCCATAATAGGCTTTTTCATCCAGGATACGTTGTTTATGACGCGCTTCTATTTCCTCACGCGTAGGCGGTCTTGCGGCCACCGCAGCTAAACTGGTTTGTGAATTTTTAAGCAGTGCAACCTGTAGTTTTCCGTTGATTTCTTTATTTTCAAGCGCCAGCTTCTCTAATTGTTTTTGCATAGCGCTTAATAAGGCTTGGTTTTCGGAAACCAGATCGTCTGATTTGTTTGGTGTGTTCTTTTTATTTTTTTCTACCAAGGCTTTGAGTGCGTCAATTTGGCGTTGTTGTTTTTCAAGTACGGCCTCATCACTTAATTTACTAAAGGCGCTGTCTAATACCCCATCAAACACAGGCTTTTTATTTGCAGGAAGCGTAGGTTGTGTCTTTGACGAATAAAGATAGAATCCATAACACAATCCACCAAGCAGCAGAAAAGCCAAGCCATTACGGAGCTGCTCCATTTTGGCACTTTGATTAAGATTGGCTTTTTTACTTTTATTCATTAACTTTTTAAACGGTTTCATCATGACACGCTTCCTTATTACCCGATGTTGGATTGTTCACGGTAAATGCCATAAAAATAGGCGGTTTGACTGGCTTGCAACATTTTTTCTGACAGCTCCATCGTAACCAGTTTGGGGTGATCGAATAATGTTGGCGTTAATTCCATTGGTTTTTGGGATTGATTTTCAATGCGATACACATATCCCGAAGAATCTTTTCCTCGGTATTGTTTCACCAGAGTTACTTTTAACTGTTTATGCAAACGAAAGGTCGTGGGCTTAATCTCCACTTCTTGAAAACCGGAAGGCTGGGTCCCTTCCATAAGTGCCGTCATTAAATCGCTATTTTGATATTGGCTCTGCTCTTTTGCCTTCGCATAATCAAATCCTTTTAATTTTTTGGATACCAATTTTATGGTTTTACCCAAATCTTCAGTCGGAGATATGGTGGCTGAGAAATGATGATTCAGACTTGTTGTGAAATAGACGGTTAACGGAATATGTGCTAATGGCTTTAAAACTACAGCACCATCTAAATCATCCTCTGTCTCTTTGCTTTGCTCCACAATAAAGGAATGTTCAGGAAAACTGACTTTAATAATTCGCTCACCTTCCACATCAATGCGATTAAAGTTAAGAGAAGACAAAGACAACGTAAATCGCTCCCCTTCTTCAAATTTAAGCAAGGCGGCTGTATTGCCGGCATGCAGTGAGGTAAGGAGCACGCAACTTAACACGAGAATGTGAAGTGATTTCATTGGTGAATCTCCTTAATAGCCTTAGGCCACATCATCCCGTTCAGGTGATCAAACTGGACTAAATACACTTTGCTTTGTGGCTTAACTTCCAGACCATGGCTGGTTCGATTTAAAATACCCTTTACCTTGGCTTGTAAGGTGGATTCGTCTATTTCAATGTCTTTTTCATAAAACACAGAGCTGATATTTTTTTCTTTCACCACAGAGGACTCTGAGTCCAGAATGGTTTTGAATGCCTTTTGATGAGACGCAGGAATTAAATGCACTAATGAAGCAAATCGAGCTGCTACCGTATCTGGATTGTAGGTTAATCGTAATTGAATGACCCTTTTAGTCATGTCTTTAATATAGGAAGGAGAAAAGGAAGAGTTACTCAAGAAGTAACCGTCTTCGATACAGATGGGCAACCAATGAGTTTCTTTGTTATTAACGACATGAACGCAAAGCCCACCCAAAATGAACACGGCAATGGTTGCAGTGACCGCCCAAGCCAGTGTCAGATGAAGCAACACTTTATTTTTTGAAAGCACATTGTCACGAAATACACGATCCATAAACTCACCCCACGTAGATTCGATGCGCTGAATTAGGGAATGACCTAAAAATAAGCGTTGTCATGGCATGTGGTAAGGACCAATAAATAATTCCTAATAAAACCCGTAAAGGCAGTCCACCAAACTGAAAATGCATGATTAAACTTAAAACGGCCCCAATTACAAAAAGCTGCGGTGCATAACCGATGAGTAATCCAATACCCGTGAGCAAATACACAGGTAGTCCAGTGGTCAAAGGAATCCCAGCAATGCGTGGTTCCTCTGACAACATAAACGTGGAATAGTTATGCGACATAACTTAAACCCCAATGGGTGAAAATCATGAGTAAAGGCAACCCCACAAACACCCAGGGACTTTTGGTTTTCATCCAGGTAACGCCGGCCACCAGTGTTTCACCCGCGTATAAATAACCTGGCAAATCCGAATTCTTACCAAAGGTTGCACTGACATCCCCTTTCATCGCACTTAAATAATTTTGACCTTCTGCATATCCTGTATTGGTAAGACATAAAACAACAACCCAGCTGAAGACCAACAAGGGGACTGACCACTGTATAAATTCATGAAGCTTGATACTGCTTTTTCTGATTACTGTACTGACATTCATAATGCCCTCCTTTAGTTTGATGAACGCTGATTGAGTGAATCCAATTCGTGAATTAAATGATTTATTTTTTGTGCAAAAGGCCGTGTCATTGATGAGAAATAAGGACAATCGTTATAATTAGATGCAACACGTGCTAATGTCCTATTCACAAGATCGAGATTATCCCGTGCGAGCTCTATGCGTTCGCCTCGAATTAGGGAGGCAGATTGCTCCAGCATACTTCCTGAATAACCTATATCGGTTGTGCAATACTCTTTGAGGTTGGCTTTTGCCAATTGGCTCAAACTAGTCCCCAAAAATTGGCACTCTGAAGCCAATGCCTCTTTATCCAGAGAAGCTGAAAACACGGCTCCCGATAAAAGCAAGGTACTTAGGAATACTGATGATTTTTTAAGCTTCTTTTGTTTCATTTTTAATGAATCTCCATTTTTTGGGTAAAGAAATCCCCTGAGCCCCAATTTGTGCTCATTTTTTATTCTTTTTTATTTAATAAATCGCGGTTTTAAAAAGAGTACTTATCCATCCATGGTCACTCCTTTTGACTTAATAATTGATTATTTTTTTTCAGTTCCACTAAAATTTGTGACAACATCTGATTTGTTAAATCCAGTTTTTTGTACAAAGCCACATACTCCGCTGTTTTAGATAGTTCTGGCACCTCGGTATTCAGAGCCAACAAAAACTCATAAAGGCCCCCATTAATAAATAGGTGCTTGAAATATTCGACATCCTGTTCCTCATTCATTGGAACATTGGCTGTAAGTACCTGATTAAGTTTTACGTTGTTTTCAATCCCTGTCTCTGGCTCAGCATAAGTCACTCCACTTCCAACCAAGAATGTCATCGATAACATGACTATTTTAATTGCGTTCATTAAGTACTCCTTTTCTCATTCTTTAAAATTAATCCGATGTCTGATCTGTATCTGGAACGGTGATGTTCTCAAGTTCACTCTTCATCACGATAACTTTTGCAAGATAAGGTTTTATCTTTGGTGATAGATGAACACAGTAACTTCTTGCATTGCTGATTTCTTTTAATTCATTGTGTCCATAGGCCATAGAAACCAGCGCCCTGTCTTTGTTTTGGTGTTGCAATTCATGTCCTGCTGACTCCAGGTATGCAGCAGCGATTGCGACATCTCCAGAGCATAAATCGGTGGTGTGTTCTTCGGCTATCTGGTTTAATTGGTAAGACACATCAAAAATTCGCCGTTCTAAATCGTAGTTATTTAAATTAGCTGCAACAGCGTATTGCGCACCTAATGTCATGATAATAAGTCCAGCTAGTATATTGATTCTCATTACTATTCCCTCTTTAACAGATTATTTTTTAAGGCATATGCTTCTTTCATAGAGCTCTATTCAGGCTAATCAAAAGATACCAGCAATTGTTTTTATCAAACCCTGCTCTAATGCGGGACGTGCGTCCACAAACTTTAGATTCATTTTATTTGCGCTCGACACTACACGCGTTTTATAGCTTTGATACTTGCTGTCGCGTGAATAATTTTGAGAGATCATTGTGCTACTGCCATTTTTTAGATTCGATTGCACTTGCTCTTTAACCTTAATTCCTTTCCCCACTTTTTCGCTGATTTGAATGTCAGTAATCATCGTATAATTAATATCTTTAACTAACGAATCCGCGGCCATACCAATTAATCCACCACCCAAACCACCAGCGACCATTCCGGCCGTGGAGTTAGTGAAACTTCCTGCAGCCGTACCTACCACAGCTCCTGCGATAGCAGACTCATAACCACCAAGTAATGCTGATTGGCTCGCTGAAGCATTCATTTTCCCAATTTTTAAGATATTTGCTTGCAACATATAATGTGCAGCATCGGGATTATCGAGTACTTTATACCCATGGTTAATTAATGCAGTTTTTAGCTGAGGCTGGATAGCAACCTCTTCATCAGAAGTATTTCGCACAGAAACATAAACCGTTTTTTGAGCACTGGATACGGGGTGTAAAAAGATAGTGTCGCTTTGTTTTGTACTCACTTGCAACGAACCGTGTTCTAGGACAGTGTGGGTTGCCGCACAGCCTGTAAGTACGGTCATTGCTCCAACGAGCAATGATTGTGTCAATCCTGATTTAATGTATGCATTCATTGCATTATCCTAATTTATAAGCAGTTAATTCCAGTGAGATACCCTAAACTGGCTCGTTAAGCGATCAATTACTGTTTCATTCAAGGTCATATCATGCGTATAAGCACCCTCTTTAATCTTTTGCATAATTTGTTTTTGAATCTCAAAACGATGGATTGGAATAGACTTTGGCGCATCAAATGCCAGCTTTATTTGACCATCGTGTTGTTGCTCTAAAACAGTACAAAACACTTCATTTCCGATAACCACGGTATCCCCTACCCTGCGCGTTAAAATCAACATATTTATTCCTCTTCTATTGGCTTATTTTTATCTGTTAATGCACTGTTTCATTCTCAATCGGATACATTAAAAACAACTGCTGCCGTCTCAATAATGAATAAGCATAGATTGCCGCTTGTGCATGTTTATCAAAATCCAAACCACTTATGTTTATGGCTGCCTGTTTTAAACAGGAAATACAACTCTCTAAAATATCGAATACTTCTTGTTCCACAGTCATAATTGATTATTTTGATAAGCGATAAGGTTATTGAACCATCATTTAAATGAAGGTGCATTCACCTAGGTGCAAGGAAGAGAAAAAAGTGAAAAAAATTTTTTACAGTGGGGTTTTTAATTAAAATAGTTATTGTAATCGTAGGTAATAACCCAATATTTAGTGAGTTTTACATAATCGGTAAAGAGTTGTTCCAAGTTAGATTCATGCAGATCTCTATCCTTTAGCCAGTTAAAAAACGACTTACCTTTTAATAGATTACGCTCCTCTCTAAATTGCTCCACTTGATAGATAAGCTCATATTCGGTTATCCCGTAGGGTTGTTTATCAAGAATCAACAGCAAGGATTGATAATGATGCTTATTCTTTTTTGTTGCAGGAATAGCGAGTAACTTAAGAATACATGCAGCTCGCTGTATATGCGTTGTATCTTCTGCTTGCTGACATTTAGAGGCGCTTAGCCATGCAGGCGAAAAAGTAGATTCAATCAATTTTTTTTCAAAAAAAGTAAATTCTCTTTTGTTTGTATTCAAGGCCAAGTTTTTATTTGGCACCGGTTGTTGATTTAAGTAATGCAATAACGACTTGGCATCCTCTTTTTTTAAATCTATATAATGAGATTTAATCAAATCATAAAGCTCATTGGGTACATGCCGAGCAATGTTCTCCCATGTTCTCTCAGAGAAAAAAATTGTACGTATAGAGTCTAAGATCCCCCCTATATTAGGGACATTGATTCGCTCAAGGGTGAAGCGAACATTAATCAACGGTATCGTTTGATCTTGATTGTATTTAGAATAGGCAAGGGCCACTTCATCATCACCATCTAATTCATTATTCTTATACATCTCATATATACGTCCATAACCCTTCATGCCAAAAACATCTAGTTCCGCTGCTCTTAAAGCACCCATTGAAGCCGCACCCCAAACTTCAATACCGTAGTCTAATGCTATTAATATTTCTTTATGCCACACCGAAGGAACCCAAGAAAAATTACCATCGATAATGACAATGCGTTTATACCCTTTTTTTATTGCTTTAAGCACATCACCTTTTTGTATTGAGGGCAAATAACTTGCATCAGGAAATAGTTGCATCGCCTCTTGCTTGGATAGCGACGTTTCTAAAAAAACAACGGTTTCATGCATGACTGATTAAGTCCTTAGAAATGAGCTTTACCTTCAAAATACATAGCTCTTTGTCATAATAGCGATACACTAAAATATCCTGATTATTTTTTTTAATTCGCGTAAAGAGTACCGATAGTGCTTCATCTATCGTTTCTATCGTATGATTCAGTACGTCCGCAAACTCTTTTTTATTTGTAATTACTGGAAACTCATTGCTCTCAAAATCATATTTAGCATGAACCAGATCATCACGAGAACCGGCTATCGTAGTCACACGTGACTGAATGGCCTCCGTCAGTGCGCGATTCAAAGCGATTTGTTTATTAAGATGACACCCATTCCCTTTAAATAAAATTTGGTTTTCAAAAGGATTTTTTGCTTGGATCAATACCTCAAAAGCGGGAATTCCGTACCTATTTTCTTGGTGAGTAATGAAACAAGAAAATTTATTAGAGATATTTTTAAGCAGCTCGTTATTAACCTCAACCATTTCAGAAACCTGTTCAGGCTCACATCGCTCAATAACCTCCAAAAGCCCATGTAACAAAGCCTCTTGATAAGTATTTCCTCCAGCAAGTCCTGTAGAGTCAGGAGAATAAATCAATACCTCGGGCAAATAGGAATTCAAAGAATACTCGGCAAAAGGCACAAGGATACTTTTTTCCGCAAACACTAAATCAGCATGAATCCAATTCATCGATTGGGATGGGGAAGTATAATGCACTGAACTTGCCAGATGATTTATTGGTATAAAAAAAACATTGTCTTGAGCTAATTCAAGCTCTGATTTATTCACTACTTGTGGAACTAATTCTTCAGCAAAATAGACTTCAATCGACTCCATCAGCGCTGAACATTGAGCCGCCTCTTTGGTTAATCCTTTTCCCTGGCTCGTAGTTAAGGATTTCGCTCTCGGTCTTATTGCACTATAAACAGGTAATCCTGAGTAATCCAAATGGGTTAAATCGGCTAATCGCGTAATTCCTGCCAGCCTCTTAAAAGGAGTCAATACGCATAGGGTTTCTTGGTAATGGCGAGCTCTTAAAGACGTTTCTGTACGTTCAAAATTCATTTAGAAAGCCTTTCATCAAGATAATAAGCTTCCACACCTAACGCTCTAAGCTCTGATGAGAACAATTTACTTCGATACCCAGACGCACAATAAAAAACCAACTTTTTATCTTTATAAGATAGGAAAAACGAATAATCATTATTATCCTTAATAGGAAAAAATAAATCATCATCCAACTTAATAAATTCTCGCTCTTCTTTTTGTCGTATATCCACAAGAAAATGTTTGTTTCTATCAAGATCATTGAAGGTAATTCCATAATCAGTGCATTGACTTTTCAGGTTGTCAAAATTGATTGTTTTTTGCTTGCAGGCAACACAGTCATTACTCTGTTTTATAAATAAAGAAGAAATGCTGAAATTTTTCGCATCAATGATTCGTAATTGTGGTAATTGGGCATTCTCTGCATTAAGTAAATAATTTAAGGCAAGGTTAGCCGCCATCGTTCCGGCTATTCCTGTTACTGTTCCTAATACACCGGCCTCAGAGCAATTAGGAATAACGCCCGTAGGAGGTGGACTAGGATAGACGCAACGATAACAAAACTTTCGCGTATCAAATAAAACAAGCTGAATAATATCCACTAAGATACTGCAACTGATAAATACTTTGTTTTTTAAAACACAAATATCGTTAATCAGATAGCGTGTTTCAAAATTATCGGTTCCATCAATAATCAAATCGACATCGGTACTTAAAGAGTACCCCAAATCCACATCAAATTTTTTAGTATGTGTCTCTATAACCACATTACTATTCACTTTGCCTAAAACATCTTTTGCTTTCTCAGTCTTATAATACCCAACATCAGATTCATTAAATAAAATTTGTCGATGTAAATTAGAGCAATCTACTTTATCATCATCAACCAGAATTAACCTTCCTACACCTGCTGCAGCAAGGTATTGAGCCACCGGACTTCCAATACCACCAAGCCCTACAATCATCACCGACGCATTATTTATTAGTTGTTGGCCATGCTCCCCAATAACCACTGTTTGCCGTTTGTATCGGTCCATTCTGGCTATCCTCCTGATATAGAGGCGACAATACAGATCTCATCATTAGAGCGAAGCGTAATGTCTTTGGTAGATGTCATTTGTTTTGAATTAATGAATACGGAAATGTATCCCTTAGAGCAACCCTCTTCATCAAACAACTGCTCATATTTCTCTTTATAAAATTCGGCCAGTATCTGTTGTAAATTTGACTTATTAGAAACCAATTGGATTTCTTTTCGTTCTGAACTAAACTCTATTAATTGATATTCATACATTCTTATAACCTGTAGCTTTTTATATAAAGGATATATATAATTCATACATATCTAACTAGGGTGGTGCATATGAACGAACAACTGTTTAAAGACCTAGGTAAAAACTCATCTGCAGCGAAGATGAGACTTTAATCTATTCAACTCAATAAACCTCTACAATATCTTGCTCGGCAAGAAAAGTTCCTGCCTTGTTTATCTTAGCAAGAGAATCATCCCAGCAAAGAACCATCGCTGATTTAGACATATGTGCCATGTGTTCACTTGTGTCCTCTGGTTTAACAAAAAAAGTCCATTCATTTTGAACATTAAGCTCGGGTTTTTTAATATTCTTTATCACTCCTTGTTTTCTAGGAAAGTAACCACACACAAAGTGTCTTTGATTCTCTACTAAATCTGGAGGCTCAACGCCGCACACAATACAACATAAAATTGTTTCAAGACTGATGGAATATTTTTTTTGATATAATTTATTTAAACCAATACCTGGTGGTCTGGCATTGGTTTCAATAAATTGAATATAACCATCCTCACTCATGAAAAACTCGGTGTGAAGTACTCCATTATTGAATCCTAATAACCGGCACACGTTCACGGAAGCATCCAAGACAGCTTGTCTCTGATGTGCGTCTAAAATATTCAGGCTAAAAATAGGTACATTTTTACTGACCATGAGATGGTTTGGATGAGTATATTTTCTGGCCTCCACAAATATTATATTCCCATCAAATACCGCCAACTCCGAATGATATAAATCATCGGCAACATACGCTTGAGCAATGTACTGTTCTTCGCCTTCTTTCTTATTGGTTAAAAAAAGGCAAAACTCCTCTTCCGTTTTAATATGATAAGTTTCATAAGATCCAGAAGAGTTAATGGGTTTAATAAAAATATCCTGGGCCCCTATTTTTTCTTTAATTGATGTAAAAGTTGGAGATTCAATCAATGTGGTTGTTTTAGGATAGGGAAAAGAATCATCTAACTGGCGATACATGAGATCTTTATGACTTAATAACATGGCCTTATCCAAGCTCATGCCAGAAATATTAAGACACTCACGAATCTTGGCTATATCTACAAACAAATCTTCTGAAAAACATACAATATAATCTGGGCGAACCGAATCACAAATCGCCAATAGATCTTCATAGGAAAATGAATTTACTAACACATGCTCCCTATCTTTAACCACCTTGGAGGACTCTTTTATTACAAAGACAGGAGTGATTCCTCGTTGATAGAGTACATCACCATCAATTAATTCATAATCCTGTAGAGGATCAATACACAACAATGTCTTTATTTTCATTATATTTAATTCCAAAACACCCTACTAAAAAAGCAGTTTTCGAAGGAAATTGCTCCACGGAATAACCAAGTTTATTGGTTATTTCTAAAAATCGAGGATCGTAATCAAAAATGGTTTCTCTTGGTAATTTAAATAAATTATTAGTGACTTGATTTCTCTTTTCATGAAACAGGGTTAACTCAAGCATCGTTGCACTATCAAAAAAGGGTGTGTTTTTAAAATGGCCCAATTTATTTATATAATCTGCATACTGGAGATACGTATCATAGATCAACTCACAGCGCTGCGGTTTATTAGCAAAAGAAGTCGGCTTAAAAGCCATCTCTTCTTTGAGGATCGAATAAAACACGGGATTGTTTTTAGTTTTGTCAAAATGCACCGGTTCCATAACAAAAGGGGTGTATTTCGATTTGTAAATATCACGATAGGTTTCAACAATAAAATCCAAAGGCAACAAGTCATCACTAACAGCTAAACCATAACCAGGAACCTGTCCTGTACCTATAGTAATTAATTGGCTAATCGCGTTATTAGTAAATTCATTCTGGGATATTTCAGGATGATTGGCTCTAATATAAGCCATTAGATAATTATAAAAAGGCAGATTTGCATAATATCCATTTTGATTAGAATCAAATTCCATGATTAAACTTAACAGAGTCGGTAATTTATTGGCTTTAATTAATGCAACGATTTCAGAGGGGAACACTAACAATTTGGCTCGCCAGTTACAATTAGCCGCTTCACACAAGCTCTTAAACGTTAAATAATGATTTCCAAGATCATCTGGAACCGGAATATCTGCTTTAAAATATCGTTCTAAACTTGCATGAGGCCTTGCGTCTGCCACAGGGCAAAGCAAAAACGTGTTCCTTGCACCAGACGATATTTGCAATATATCTGTAGGATGATGCGTATTTGAAGCATTGTACAAAGAACTAACGTTTAAAAAATCCCCTTCGCTGTATATTTGATGAGTACTTGATTTTCCTTTAAATTCAATGAACATTTCGAGTTTTTTCTCTAAAACCATTGAAAAGGGAACAGACGATAATTTTCCGCCTGTATTAGGCAAATAAAAATGATGTTCATCTGCAATGATTTGCCCATATTGATAGTCAAGCACCGAAAAAAGCATGTTTTGAATACCATCGATGGTTTCTAACACGTCATAAAGTCGCTTGTTAACTCTAGCTATGCCTGCTTTTACCTGATCCCAAGATAATTCACTCATGATATCAACATCAAAGTCCAGTTAGTGAGAGAAATAATACAGGAGAAGTTGAGTATATTCAACGACGATGTATTTTATGTAACAAAAATACTTACTAAAAATAAAATTTTTTATTGCAATAACGCTTTTCAAGTTATAAATTATGTTACTTGAAATGCATTAAATAGAAACGGAGTTTATATGATGATAATCGACCATGTAGATAATCAAATCATCAAGATGATAGTCAACGGATGCCATGTGAATGACATTGCTGAGGACACAAAAAAGTCTAAACGATACATTCTCTATCGACTCAGTGATCTAAAAACAAGTTTCAATTGCAAAACCACACCACAATTAATTTATATGCTGGCCACATCAGGGTTAATTAAGTAAACTTTTCTGCACATGGATGTATTATGAACAATTCGATTTATTATTTGGGCTTTAACAAGCTTCTTTCATTAACCAAATGCCCGAAAGAAGCCCTTCTTTTAGATAAAATTATCTTTCATCATCAAGGCACTCTTTTGAAGCGTGAGAATAGATTATGGTTTACTAAAAAAATCCCTGAGCTTGCAGAAGAACTGGGCTTTAGTGAAAGCCGCACATATATCTATCTCAAAAACTTGGAGGAAGCAGGGTTTATTATTCGTAAAAGATTTAAATATTACGGTGTTCCACGTTCATTTATAGCAATTTCAGAATTACTTCAACACAAATTACAATTGATCATTAAGGCACCTGAAAACATCATTGAGATAAAAGAAAAGAGCCCTAATTCTGCACACGATATAAACGAGAGAATGGATTCTCCCGTTTTAAGAGAATCCATTAATAAAGATCAAAATAAAGTAATTAATAATATTATTCATAACAATTCAAGCAATACATTAGCACTTACTGAACTCAATATCGTTAAAGGGATGTTGTTGAATGTGCAAAGACAGCACGGAGTAAAATTATCGTCACCCCAAAAAGTTTTTGATGAAGTGGTATTTTCAATAAACAACCAGGAACAATTTCAAAACATTGGCACATTCCAGCATAAAATTAATATTATCTCTCAACTTCTTCGCGCAAATCGCTGGAAAACACCAAAAGGGTTTAATAAATATTCTCCTGAAGCAAAACGCTATCAAGAAAAAGAAGAGCAGGAACAAGTAGCACGATTAACTCTTAAAAAAGAAGAGTGCAGTTACTCTGGATTGAACGAGGTTGCAACACATAACCGCCTGCAAAATGTTTATGATTTGCCTCAACCGCCCAGCCCTAACATAAAACTACGAAAGTCACTGCAAGTACAACAAAGTCTTATTAATGGCATTAAAAAAGATATTAAAACGATAAAAAACCCTAATATATTGGAAAACTTTCTAAAAATACTGGCTCAGGAGGAAGCAAAATTATCAAAATTGCAAGCCGAATATTCGCTGCATTAGATTATGCTATTCCCTCTATTGAGCTACTTGATGTTTTTTGTATACTGCTTTCAATCGTTTTAGAGCATAACCAAAGAATGCATGCACCAAAAATGGCATAAAGGCTTAACTGAGTAAATGTACCCATGTAATGTTCATTACTCACAATCGGATTTAATGATTCAGATTGGGTCATTAAATTGGAAAAGTAATTGGATAAGGTAGCTGCTATTCCTGACGCCATCATCCATACTCCCATCATGAGTCCTTGCAATTTTTCCTGAGCAAGACTTCCTATCATCGCATAACCTACCGGAGCAAGAAGCAACTCCCCTAAGGCTTGGAAAAGATAATGCGCAACAATCCAACTCATGCTAGTTAATCCATTAGCATTGGAATTTTCTATACCAATAGTTAGTGCCAAAAACGATAACGCAATAAACACTAAGGAATATATAAATTGTCTCGATATAGAAATAACGATGTGTTTTTTTCTTAACCTCTCGAATAAAGCAATTACTATAGGTGAACCAACAATTACAAAAATAGAATTCAAATTCATCAGCCATTGCGGAGGAATATAATAAGAGCCGATATAGATATCCACGTTATATTTCAAAAATTGCGTAACGCCTATTGGTCCGACAAAATACAACATCCAAAAAACAATAGAGCTTCCGGTTAAAAATACAAAAGAATAAATTTTATTTCTCTCAAAGCTAGTACTTAAACAATGTCCTAATAAGGTAATATAAATTAATGCAGCAACACCTATACAAAGTATGAGACTATTTGCCAGCCAGGAATAATGAAATCCAGCAAAAAGAATTGGCACAATAAGTACAATTAACAACAGCCCTACTCTACCCTTTTTTATTTCCTCTCGCGTATTTGTTTTGTTTTTATCAAAATAGCGCCATGACTTAACGATAAAAAACACGGTAATCAAATTAATTAAATTGCTTACTTCAAATAAGTGCTCGTATCGATCGTGAATATCGATAAATCCTCCCATAATATAACCAGAAAGAAATCCAATATTCATTGCGCTGTAATTATGAAAAAACGCTTTTTCTCGTAATTCATTTTCATGATTACTAAATTGCTGGGTAATAAGGCAGTTAATACAAGTAGAGCCTAAGCCGCAGCCAATCAAAAATAAACTTAATCCTAGATAAACTAATGAATCAGAAAAATTAAGAACTATTAGGCCTAATGTTTGTATGAGTGTTGAGATAGCGAATAGTAATCGATTACTTAGAAACCTATCGCCTATGTATCCAGCTACAAAATGTAAAATAAAATTTGACGCGAGAAAAAATCCAACTATCCCATTGGATTGCATTTGAGTTAAACCAATATTCTTTATTAAATAAAGAGATAATGAGGAGAACAACACAGCAAAACTAAATGTGGTTATTGCATTCAACCAATGCAAATAAACAACCCCTTTCCGATCTTTTTTTACAGCATCCATTTTTAATCCTATATCCTACATATTCATATCTTGGGCATAATTTGATTTTATTATATAACCAGAAATTTTTAATGCTGGCTATCAATTGCATATCAGGATTATTTTCGAAGAAACGCGCTACAAAAATAACTATCGGACCACAG
>NZ_LN614829.1 GCF_000953135.1 Legionella fallonii LLAP-10
ATTCGTAATCAAAAGGTCTGCGGTTCGATTCCGCGCAGCGGCATAGTAAAATCAATGGCTTAAGTGAAACAAAGAAAATTTTAATTTGTTGTGTCGAATATGTGTCGAAGTTTGAAATCAGTTGTTAATCTGAATTAAATAAATAAAAAAATGTAGCCTTGATGAAGCCGACTGGCGTAATCAAGGTTTTCATATGCCAGAATATTGAGGTATCAATAATCAATCGCAAGATTAATTCGCGCAGATCCCATTCAGAATTATTCCAATAATTAAGTTGTATATTGATGGCAATCAAAACGAAGTAGGTTCCATTTTGGAACCTACTTCAAAGCAAAGAGATGAAATATGGCAAAAGAATTAACAAGACCTAGCTGGTATAACGATGAATTTTACAATAAATCAAGAACCCCCGAAGAATGGCTATATGAACTTTGGAAAAGAAATACATTTAATCGAGATGAAACTGCCCTTCCTGATTCAATACGCAACCTTTCAATAAAGGAACAAGAGCAATATTTCATTAAAGTTATATTTGAACAAAAAATTGAAAAAATCCTACGTTTATTGAAGCCTACTCCCCCTCGACCAATTAGAGATGTATCAATCAGTGATGTATTCATAATGTATCATCTAGTCACAAATACCGACTGGTATAAAAACAATCCACATCGTGTTGCGTTTGAAAGTGCTATATCTGCAATCACTAATGAAGATGCCTTATCAATGGAGCAAAAGATCGCTTTTCATGAAATGCACGAAACACCCTGGTGCGTATTCTATGAAAATTACCAGCAAGATAGTTGGTGTCCCAAAAAAGAAATGGAGTATTTGAGCGGTCTGCTTTTCTCTCTTGATCCTGCATATTCAAAGAAAGACACCCTTACTGTTTTGAAAAGGAAACTTAATGCATCGGTTGGAAAACTTCAAGACATTCAGGTTCAATTCGATCGCTGGCAAGAAAGTAAAATATTAGCCGTATTTGATTTAAGGCTTTGGTTTAAAATACAAGGAATTGGATTTACGAACATAGGCATTCATAAGCTTATATGGCCTAAAGGTCGTGTTTCTAGTTCTACCGGCCATGAAGTAAATCCATATGACGATATTGATCACAGTATAGATTTGGCGAATAAAGTAATTGATAGAAGCTCAATAAGTTCACTTTTAATTATGTGTGAAGCTAGGAAGTTTAAAAGAGAAACGGTTACCTAATTGGTCATTAATCTTTCGGAATAAAATCTTTCAGTTTTGATTCCGAGAATAATCTATTATTTTTTTGCAAAATTGCCATATGTATGAACTAAAGGAAAACATCATGGCAGTTATTGATTTAAATGATTTTAATAGGTTAGAGATGGCTTTAACAAAAGGGTGCGCACAATATGGGTGGGGAGCTCACTATTATTTTCCTTGTTGTCCCGAAAAAATTGGAATACATCCTCTTGAAGCTTACTTCCAGAATTTTAAAATCGGTGCTGTGTTTGCATATAATGATGACTCACCTAAATTAATTGTACTTGAATTTGTAATAAGTAAGAATAGCTCTTCAATTTTGATAATGTGCGAGAGAGAAGGGCTTATGTCTGAGCGAGAAGGCTTTCAACCATGGTTCATTGCTGAAATTAGATTTGAGAACGGGCTATTTGTTCATAATAAATTACAATCATATTTTGAAAAAGAAGATGCAGATCTGGAATTTCTATCATGTAAAGATAAAGGGGCTGTAGGTCGGTTATTTTGAACCAACCTACTTGCTTAGTCTAAATTGCTAACGAAATATAATATTGTGATATTTCTATCTCAAGTTTATCAATTAAATTTTTAAGACTATCCCTTTTCTTTCTGCGATTACTACGTGAGATCATAGCTTTGTTAGAGAAGAAACGTTGATTTAATTCAGTATGTTCGTTTATAAAACTATTAAATGCATTCATCGCATTGTCATCATAAAAAGGAATTGGTTGTTTGATTCCATCTAAATATGCGATGCATTTTAAGGGGCATAAATCAATAATTTGAATAAATTTTTTATCAAAAGTTAATAGTGATGAAAAAAAATAACGAGCTTCATTACACTTAATGGTTGAATTTTCTTCCAACTGCCGAATATGAAAAAAGTCCCATGCCATATTACGGAGATCTTGAAGGATATCCTCATTATTATTTTGTATTTTTCCAAAAAATTTTATTTTTGTATCATGCTTAAAAAATTCGTAAGCAATGATCAGTTCGCGTATACAGATTGTTGTTAACTCTGTGTCCATAAAATCCAGTAGTTTTTCCATCTTCTGGACAACTGTTAGTTTTGGACGATAGAAATGAATTATTGCTATTTTAAGAAGGATGCAATAATAAAAATCAATTCTTAGATTTAAATGCTCTTTAACATGATCATTAATCTCATACATTATTTTTGCCAGATTTTTCTGGGTTTGAATATTGAGGTGCTCATGAGATAATTTAGATCTAATTTGTTTGTTAGTATGTAAATGCTCCAGGTCAAGTGATCTTAAAATTTCGTAAGCTCTGTATTTTGAGAATATTTTGTCAAAATCAACATCCGATGCTTCCTTTAATAGGTTCTCGTATAAGTAAGGCATTGGATCAACATTTACATCAGTACGAGCTAGAAACTCAAAAACCTCTGTAAAATCAGCAGGAATCCTTTTGCTTGTGTCGTTAATATACGGCTCAAGATAACTTAATGCTTGAGTATCTAAAGAAATTGAATAATCAATTGAAAAAGTAGTGGGGCCTTGAGCATACATTTCTTTTAATGTAGCTCTATCTAAAACCCAAACCTTATCTGTTTTAAAAAGACTGCGGATTACTCCGGTTGCAGAAAAATTATGATTAATAGATAAACCCGGTATTGCCCCATTGGAAGATGCAAATATAAATCGACAATTATGAAGTAACATTTGGTACTCTGTGAATATTTTTATAGCATCTGCTTGGGTTTCTGCCGTACATACCAATGTTGCTGCTTGTCGTATTGTTTCTTCCTTTAAATTCAATTTGCTCTCCTAATGGTAATCTATAACTTTAATTAATTTTAAAAAAACAATATATTACCCGCTTTTATTAACATTAATCATGTCGTATTTTTGTTTGATAAAATGTCGTATTTTTGCTATAGTAATTGTAAGTTCAATAATTTTACAAAACGTATGAAACGCCTAACCCTTAAAAGCAGAATTACTTTAAAAATTCGCCGTTCAAACAAGCAGGTATTTGTGCGTTCTGATTTTAGGAAATTAGGTGATTATGATCAAGTTGGTAGAGTTCTTCGCAATTTAGAAAATGAAGGGGAGATAATCAAAATTGGTTATGGTCTTTATGCAAAAGCACGCATTAATCGTTTAACAGGCAAAAAAATGTTGGCAGCTGAAGGTGGTTTTGATCAGGTTGCACTCGAAGCTTTAAAACGATTACAGGTAAATTGGGAATCAGCCGATGCAGTTAAGGCATATCAAGGCGGTTCTACACAAGTACCAGTGAATACTCAGGTTGTTATTTTGGATAGATTCAGTCGCAAAATAGGTACCGATAAATTTAAACTTGAGTTATTAAAACATGCTAACTGATCCTTCTTTATTTGCTGATGTTGCTGATGCGTTAGGGATTAAAAATCCTGTCATAGTTGAAAAAGATTATTACGCTGTCCAGCTGATTAAGACATTAAGCGCCATTTCTATTGAAGATTACTCTTTAGTATTTTCTGGCGGGACATGTTTAGCCAAAGCACATAGAAATACCTACCGAATGTCCGAGGATATCGATTTTAAGTTAGTACCGTTATCTAATTTTGGTTCACAAAATCAGCAGCGAAAGAAAAGAAGGGCGATTCACGAGCAAATCAATTCTGCATTGGAATCTTCCAACTTATTTAAAATAATAGAGTTTCATAAGTTAAGTGAAGGGAAATACCAAACATTTCTTATCGAGTATCCAATTCATCATCCAAAAATCGATGCTTTACGTCCTCATTTAAAATTGGAGCTTACCTAGTCATGTTTACTTGAGCCTGTTGTAGTAAAACCCATAGCTTCACTCTATGCAGAAGTAGCTAAGGAAAATCCTGAGATTAATAACTTCCCATGTGCAACTATTTCATCAATTGCCAGCGAGAAGTTTGTTGCTTTATTAAGGAGAACAGCTGCTTTTGATAGAGATAATACGAAAGACGATGATGAGACTTTAGTGCGTCATGTTTATGATCTTCATCTTATTCGAGATTTAATTGATGATGCAGGACTAAAAAAGCTGGTGAGCCAAGTTATTCAAATTGATCTTGAGCAATTTGGTAATCAAAGCCCCCAATTTAAAAGTAATCCGATGGCAGAACTACAGCACGGTTTGAGACTATTAGTTAACGATCCAATACATCAAGAAAGATATAAAAGATTTATTGGTCCTTTAGTCTATAATCCAGAAACAGCTGCTTGGCAGGTGGCAATTGATACTATCGCGCGATTTGCAAAAGCATGGTTAGTTAACAAATAGTATCATTCAATATCAATCAAAAAATCCTAAACCTCACCCCTTGACACTCATTTTAAATCACGTTAATAATCTCCCCAGACTTTGAGAAAGCTTTAGTTACACTGATAACGCTTTCAGGAGATTTAAAGTCCCCAGTATTCAGAGCTTGTAGTAGGGTTGTAAGAATAACAACTTAAGTTCTGAGTAGTTGTCTATCCTAAAATAGATGAACTATAGATATGGAATCGACTGGTTTTCAAAACAGCAAGGAGGCTGCTGGACGGCACTTGAGCCGATTGAAACATCAATTGAAGAGGTATTTCTATGTCCATCAACACACCATCTCGCTTACACCTTTTAAACGAATTTGAATCTGCTCCAAATTCAACTCTTTTTAATCAAAATACTATTGCTGCTGTTCTAAACTGTTCAACCCAATTACTTGAACGAAACCGTTGGGCAGGCACTGGTGTTCCTTATATTAAAATGGGTAGAAAGGTTTTATATCGAAAAAGCGAAGTATTAGATTTTCTTCAACGACAAATAACCTATCGGGCAACTTGTGATCAAGAGCAATCACTGGCTTTAGTCAACAACTGATAGAAATATAACAGTTCAAGGAAGGTTATTTTTCTATCAACGATGATTGACCTTTCATGAACTCTCGTGGAGATAGTCATGCATCAAAATCAACAATTAACTATAAACCATTCTCAAGAAACTCGTCCTTTCACTCATGAATACGCGGGTGGTCACTTCAAATTAACCACTAAAGGTATTTTCTTTATTGGTAACGATAAAGAAGGCAATCCATTACCGCCACGTTGGATCAGTTCTCCATTACATGTAGTCGCTAAAACACGCGATGGCAAAAGTGGCGAATGGGGTCGCCTATTAGAATGGCAGGATGATGATAAAGTAACCCATCAATGGGCAATGCCTTTAGCATTATTGCAAGGTGACAGTATCGATGTCAGACGTGAACTAGTCCGCTTGGGTTTAAGTATTTCACCAAGCAAGTCAGCCCGTGATTTACTAGCATCTTATTTACAAGTTGTGGCTGTGGAAGATAGAGCCAGATGCGTAGATAAATTAGGCTGGCATCAGGATGTTTATGTTACCGCCTCAATGTCTATTGGCCAAAGTACCGAAAAAGTCGTGTTTCAAAATACCAACAGCATTGAACCTGCTTTGACTGTATCAGGAACCGTATCGCAATGGCGAGATACCATCGGTCGTTTAGCCACTGGCAATTCACGTTTAGTTTTTGCCATTTCTACAGCATTTGCACCAGTATTAGCGAGTATGGCAGGTGAAGATTCAGGCGGTTTTCATATACGTGGCGCATCTTCATCAGGCAAGACCACCGCATTAAAAGTAGCGGCTTCTGTTTGGGGAGAACCAGATGACTATACTCGCTTGTGGCGCAGCACTGTTAATGGTTTAGAAGGTTTGGCAGCGGTACACAATGATGGATTATTAATACTGGATGAATTAAGCCAGATTGATCCCAAAGAGGCAGGTGAAGCAGCCTATCTACTGGCTAATGGTCAAGGAAAAAATCGCGCCTCCAAGTTGGGAACAATTAAACCATCAAATCGTTGGTCATTGATTTTTCTATCAGCAGGGGAGGAATCTTTGACCACACTGATGGCCAGAGCAGGACAACGTACTAATGCAGGTCAGGAAATCAGATTAGCTGATATAGAAGCCGATACAGGATGTGGTATGGGTATTTTTAACAATATCCACGAATACGATAGTCCATCAAATATTGCCTTAGCATTAAAAGAAGCAGCTAAACAATACCATGGTGCAGTTGGAATGGCATGGCTAAAACATATCGTCACCAATAAGGCTTTATTACCAACCTATCTTGCGGACAAAATGAAAACCATAGTTGAACACTTCACCCAAAACTATTGTTCTGGCCAATTGCAGCGAGTAGCCAGACGATTTGCGCTAGTCGCGATTGCTGGTGAGTTAGCAACAGAATATGGTTTAACGGGCTGGCAAGAAGGTGAAGCCACCAGCGCTGCATTTAGCTGCTTTTTAACATGGCGAGAAGGATTTGGCATTGATGGAAATCGTGAAGATAGAGCCATTCTTTCACAAGTGCGGTCATTCTTCGCATTACATGGCGCAAGCCGTTTTGCCAATGTGAAAAATGCTAATGATGAAAAACTCATTAACCGAGCAGGATTCTATCAAACTGATGAAGAAGGATTTCGGGTATTTTTAGTATTGACGGAGGTGTTTAAGAAAGAACTCTGCGAGGGGTATGATCCCAAAACAGTCATTCAAGTATTGCTGAACGCTGGATGGTTAAGGCCAAGTAAAGAGGGTAACCCTAGTCAAAAACCAAGAATACCTGGTGTGGGTACACCCAGACTTTACGTATTTACACGTAAAATTTGGGATGATGAATAAAATAGCTGGGACACGTGGGACAAATTGGGACATCAAGCCTATCAAGGGTTTGCTTTGTCCCAAGCTCATAAACCTTTTGGGACAATCTGGGACAGTAAGAATCAGTACCAGCAAGCTGTCCCAGATGTCCCAATTGTCCCAGTGTTTATTTATTCAAATACAACCAAAGCGTATTGCGAGATTTAATCCCCATTTCCAGACGAATCATCTGACAAGCCTGAGTATATCCAACCTCAGGTAATAACACTTCCAACCGTTGTTTGGCATACCAATACCGCCAAGTTCTATTGCCGGGTAATTTATGCTGTTTTAATTCATCATGCCAAAACACTTGTAAATACTCATGACCATATTTCTTAATCAGGCTTTTATCATCAGTCAGTTGTTTAAACTCATTTAAAATCGCAAGTTGTTCCTTAGTATCAATGGGAATAACTCGCTCAGAAATGACTAATTGATTATTTTGTATATGGATAGAGACTCTAAATTGCTTAGCCTCAGTAAATGTAAGACCAAAATGAGTCTGCAAGGCCATCATCAAGCGTACTGCTGGATTGATCAAACACTGCCAGAAGTTAGCAGACATTCTGATACGTTTTTTTCGAGGTTTAGGACAAGATAATTGCAGACTGCGATTATCTATATAATGTATACAACAACCGAGATCAGAAAGCACTTTACGAATGATAGTCATATAACGCATGATGGTTAAAGGTTTAATCCTTCGATCCTTCCAACGCTTTACTAGCCAATGAATATGATGTGTTTCCAAATCTTGCCATGAAATGGGTGGCTTCTGAGAAGCATAAAGATCATTAATCATCTTACCCAGAACAAAGGCTCGCCGCTGCCGTTCTTTATAAGTTCCATCTTTGTTTGCTCGCATCAAATGAAAAGCTTGTTTGCGCAAAGAAGTTACTGTCATATCCCACCCCGAAAAAGTGGTTAAAAAGTTATTTGCCCTGTTTGTGTTTAGTGTTGGTCGAGCGGCTCAATCCAAAAAATTGATACCCGGCAAAAGCCGAAATGCTCAAAGAGGGGGCAAATCAATCGCTATAAGGCAAACGATCTCGCCATAGTACAACAAGTTTTTGTAGTGATTTCTCCTTAGGTTGATTATTAAACAAATACGACAAAGCCAAAGGCTTTATCTTTTATCCATGGTCATTATTTTGATGACTTAGAGTCTTTCGACCCGATCCACCGAACGACAGAGTTCCTTGAAGTGATTTCCCAACTGAACGTCCAGCCATAAAGTTAAGGGAATGATATGGCTTAGCATTAGACACCTAGATGTTTCGCAGGGTTTTCACCTGCTCGTCAGTAATGCTTGTGTTCAAATT
This sequence comes from Legionella fallonii LLAP-10, assembly GCF_000953135.1. Lineage (NCBI taxonomy): Bacteria > Pseudomonadati > Pseudomonadota > Gammaproteobacteria > Legionellales > Legionellaceae > Legionella > Legionella fallonii. The sequence goes on from NZ_LN614829.1 coordinate 8,259, forward strand.
AGCAAAGTCGAGATCTGGGTGCAATAGGTTTTGGGACCTTATTTTGTTCAATCTTGTGGGGCGCGTTAGGACAAAGGGTGGTTTTAGGCATGATTTTATTCGGCTGTCTCGTTCTTGAATTTTCGCGTCACTGCATATAAATTGCAGTGACGCGAAACAGGTATTTTAAAAGAGTAGTAACCTTATGACTATAATGCCAATCAATCGATTGATTTCTGAACTTGATAACATTCAATACGAAAGTAAATATTGTTGTTTTAGTACCTGTGAGAATAAGCCTATTAATTCACATACAATACCTGAAAATTTTTTGTATAAAATTAATTCTGATTTGCTCAATGTAATGACATTAGAGCCTAGAGTTTATTGGATAATGAAAAATGCTGAAAACAATACATTAACAAATGTTGATAAAGAAAAGTTTTCAACATTTAAGGGATTTTGTATCGATCATGATACAAGATTATTTTTTAAGCTTGATAATTTTGAAGGGAAAATTAACAGTGAAATTGCATTATTAGTTCATTACAGGAATATTTGCTATGGGATACACCATATTCATCTTCAGATGCTAAAAGAAAAGCATCTGAGGAAACAAAATTTTATTGGAAGCAATAATTTGTATGGGGATATCTATACGTTGATTAAATCAGATCGATTATACAATAGACTCAGGTATTGTTTGGATGAGCATATTAAACGCAAAAAAATCATGGAGAAAATGATTAAAAATAATCAATTTGATTCCATTGATTATTTTGTCATGTCCGGTTCTCTAATTAATCCCATATTTTGTGGACGTTCGAGTATAGTTTTACATGAAAATGAAAATATTTTTAAGTTTCCCGGTTATAGTTATATGCCTTGGGTAAGCTATATTTCTTTAATTAATGGTAATACATCGTATCTGCCTTTTTGTTGGCTTAAAGAGGATAAGAATTATTCAAAACAGGCCTTTCAAAAAATGGAGCATTCAACCCATAGAGAGATAGCAACATTGTTAGCTTACGGTGCAAGTGATGCTGTAGCTCTTGATAGAGGTTTGTTTGAAGAACAGAAGCTGACTATTAATTTGATAGCCAACAAATATCGCGTATATTAAAAACTCATTTGGCATCTCTTAGATGCCATTTTGTTGTAAAATTATACGAAAAAACCTGTTCTTATCAAGATTGCTTATAATTCCTTTCTAAGGCTAGACAAATCGGCTCGAGTTAAAAATTCTGATATAATTGCTTCTTTAGCAGCATTTATTTTTGTATTGTATTTTTCTGTTGAGGCGACAAGTATGCATGCTTGCCTCGCTCTTGTTATCCCAACATAATGTAAATTTACGGACTGAATCATCTCGTTTGTATTACCTTTAACAGCTTCATAAGAGGGTATAGTCCATTGGTATAAGTCCAAATGGAAAACTACATCAAACTCAAGACCCTTTGATTTATGCAAGGTCATCAATTGAATATGTGTATCTTTTTGAGGGAAATATGATTGTAAATAAACATCTGAACTTAATACTTCAAATAATGCTCGTTCTGAATCTATCTTTTCCGCATTAGGAATTAACAGTTGAGCGGTTTCTTTTAAAATGTTGTGTGCACCTTTTAATTTATTAAAGTTTTTTTCATTAGTTTCATTTTTCAGCTCAATAAGCTTTAATAAAGATTTTTTATGTGAGTCCTTAAGCGCTTCACCATCCAGATATTTGTCGAATATTTCATTAACATTTAATTTAGAGTCAAACAAACAATATAAACATTCTGAAAAGAACGCTGCCCAAGGCGAACCAAGTGAATCCAATGGCGTATCTTCTCTCAATTGCACCTCATACTTAGTAATATTTTCTTTTATCATTTTTGCAGAAATGTTAGAGCGGCAGAGAATTGCTATTCCTCCAAGCTTCACATCAGAGAACTTTGTTTGTAGTGGTTGTATTGATTTTTCGATCCATTGTGCAATATTGGGATGATGACCTTGAACTATTTTGCTATAAACTCGTTTTTCTTTATCTTGGTTAGTTAAAACAAACTCTGAATTGATGAGTTTTAAAGAGTAAGCTGCAATACTGGGATGACATCGATGGTTTACCGTTAATGGATATTTTTTGAAGTCATCTCTCTGTGTTAGTTCATATAAATAATCAGAACTTTTTCCTGCAAATGCGTAGATAGACTGATCTAAATCTCCGACAGCGATAGCAATAAGCCCCAAATTAAATAGTTCCATGAAAATCAGATGTTGCTCTTTCCCCGAGTCTTGATATTCGTCAATGATAACGTGTGAATATCTTGCCTTCATATATTCTCTTAAAATTCGATTTTTTCTTAGTAGGTTAATGGCTAATCGGCCAGATAATTCTAAGATTACTTCTCCTGAGCAGTATAAGTTTTTTATAGAATTCCATGATATTTTCACAATACCCTCTGGACATAACTGTTTTAAAAGTTGAGATTCGTCTGCTTTAATGATTTTTACATCATCAACGTTGGGCAAACCGAACTTATGACGTAAAAATGGGATTACAATTTCGGTTAAACAAAACTTATCAATGGTTCCAAAAAAGCTCGATTTTATTTGAACCCCCAAGTTCAAAACACGATGTTTAAGTTCTGTGCTGGCTTTATTTGTAAAAGAAATTGCAATCACGCCCTTATAATCTGGAAGTGTTGGAAGAATATCTCTTATTTTATATGACAATGTAAACGTCTTCCCGCTTCCTGGCCTTGCAACTACGACACAGGAATTTAATTCATCTAATATTTTTTTTTGTTCGAGAGTAGGGATATTCATTTCAGGGATGCACGCTCAACACACTTATAAAGTGGTTCAGATATATCTGAATCATTTAGATCCGCAAGTGAGTCGTAGTTCTCTTTTAAGTATTCAAACATACGTTCTCCTTTATATTCTTTCATTAATTCAATCAGATTTTGCTCATCAGAGGCTTCGTACCATTGTTTTAAGCTATTCTTTAATGCAGATTTGGCAAGGTCAGTTTCTAAATCAGTTTCAGAAAAAAATATATCGTAATGCTTTAGTTCATTTTTCAGGTTAGCAACAGTATCTTTTAATAACTCTGGAATTTCTCTTTTATGAAGTTTTTTATGTGAGTCGCCTAAAGCCTGAATCAATGTTTCGGTATTAGAATTAATATTTTGATTGTACTTATTTAATATTGCCAATCCGCGCTGTAAACCAGCGGCTCGATAGTATGTTTTCTTTGGTACTTTAAAAATATCAAAATCAGTTTTTACAATAAACCGGACTCCAAGATTAATATAAACTTCTATAAATGTCTCAAATCCAATTCCTTCAACAGGGATGATACTGATATTATATTTATCAAGATCAATATCCAGCCTTTTTGCTAGTGCTTTATAAAATAAAGTTTCTGAGACACCTTCAACTAGAAATACAACCGTACTAAAAAAACCTTCAGCAGGAATTGCGTTTAAACGATGACCAAAATTATACAAACTATTTTGAATAATCGGACTACAACCATCGCTTGCAGCATAAGAGCCATTTTCATTTCTTGACAGACTTACAATCGAATTATGTTCAAACTCACAAGTAATATATGGTGAATGTGACGTCAGTAGTATTTGTCCTTGAAGTTTGCTTGATAAATAATGTGAGAGTTTTCTTTGTTGATGGGGATGAAGATGTGCTTCTGGTTCTTCAATGCAGTTAATGGAAATTTCTGTTGGGTCATATTGTAATACTTTTCTTTGTGCTGACCAAATAGCCAGATAGATTTGATTATTTTTGCCATCGCCCCCTAGAGCCACAGTTTTACCTTCCTGTGAAGACGAAAGCGAGAGGTTATCAATATACTGTCTAATATCAGAAGCCCCCGTATCAAAACCCACATTGTAGTTTTCATTTAAGACTGACAACGAAGCTAACTCAGAGTTTAGGTTATTGGTTGCCTTGGAAACAAAATTTAATCCAGCGATCTCAGTTCCTGCACCTTTCAATATTGTTTCAATATTTTTCAACGAAGCATCGTCCTGTTCAATCTCATCCTCAGTGCGATTATCTCGTGCATTTCCAAGTAGGTGCTTCTTTTCTCTCTTAATAAAGGCATTTAGATCTCGGTTACTGCTAATGTAGTGAAGATTGAGAACTTTAAGATAAAAGCGAGTCTCACCATCTTTTAAATTATCCATTGATGGGCCAACTCTTATTTTATAGTTTTTTTGGCCAGTTGAAGGATCGCGAATTGCTTGATATTGAATAATTAGCTCATCTTTGTCACTAATATTTTCTTTAAAGCGTGATTTTATGCAGTCTTCTGTTGCTTCGTGAAAATGGAGAGTGATTTCGATTTTATGAGTATCTTCAAAAGCATAAAAATCAGCATCACTTGGCTCAATTTCAGCATCAGACAAATTTCGATCTAAGAGTAGTCGAATTGCTCTAAGGAAGTTAGATTTTCCTATATCATTAGGGCCAATTATAAGTGATTTTTTATTAAGACTTACGGTGGTTTTTTTGAAATTTCGAAAACCATTAATCAATACCCTTTTTAATAACATAAAATCAACCTCTGTTTAAATAAAAAGCTTCGAATTATCTGATCTATTTATTGACCAATTTATTGTTAAGGTTTCTGTAAAATTAAATTTTTCTTTCTTATATGTAAATTGGCTGATTTTAAAAGAGGTATTACAGATAAGACTAGAAGAAAAAAATAAAAAATCAAATGATATCACTGAAGGTTGTATTATCGTCTAAATATTAAACAACAATCAATCACTATAAATCATCAATATGATCTTCTGGCGGGTTATTAATTCGTTTTATTATTGTTCCTTTAATTTGGCCGACAATGTCTGCCAAATTGGTATGAGATTATTTTAAATATGGAACGCTGCGCACTCCAAAATGAGAGAGGTATTTATATCTGCTCTTTATTTATAGCTTGTATACTGATTACTTCAGCCGATTCAATCACTCCCATGCACTTTAAAATATAATCTGTAATCAGTTGCATAGGCTTTCTCAGACGTTCCACATCAACAATAATATATCCGGCGGTAACATCATTACTCATTTTATGATTCATTAGTCGTTTTAGTGCATAAGCAGGGATATCCAGACTTTCGGCAATGGTAATAAATGTACGTCTTAAATCATGAACGGTGAAATGTACGCCTGATACTTTAGTAACATATGCCATTTGTTTGCGTGGTTCGATAATGTGTCCTGCTGCTCCGGAACCTGGAAAAACAAAGTTTGTTGTACACCTTTGTTTACGAGATTCTAGCAGATCATACAGATAATCAGAAAGGGGGAGGGTGTGTGTTTCGTTGTTTTTGGTTTTGTTAATTGTTAATGTTTTGGCATTTAAATTTATGTCTGTCCATTTTAGGGTGGCTGCTTCTCGTCTGCGTAATCCAGTTAATATAATGAGTAACAAGTAATCTCGTAGGATTGGATTTTGTGATGATTGAAGTCCAGTGTACCACGCTACTAATTCATTAGGCTTAATGTAGGTCTGACGACGTTCGATGCGATACCAGGCTCGTGTTTGCGAAAGTCTTCTTACGGGATTTTCTAATATGAGCGATCTTCCTTTGGCATCTTCATATTGGCCAGCAGCAAAATTAAATAAAGCACGTAGTATTCGCATGGAAAGATTTGCATACGCTTCGCCATGTTCTTGTCCCAGCTTTGTATGGTGTTTGGCAATGCGATCTTTAGTAATGGATAGGATGGGTTTACTTCCCCAGCCGGGAAATGCTTTGCTTAAAACTTGTTTGTAGTTAGCTATGGTTTGGGGCTTGAGTGTTTTTCTTGCTTGAAGATAATCGGCAAAGACATCGTTTAAGGTAATTTCTCTCATGATGGTTGCTTTCTTTTCTGCAACAGGGTCTATGCCCATGGCGATTTGACCAAGAAGTTGAAGGGCTTTGTTTCTTGCCATTTCAGGGGTTAATTCTGGGTAATGGCCTAGGGTGATTCGGCTTAGTTTTCGGTTAATTAGTTTCTCGACAAAAAAAGCTTTAGTGCCGCCTGAGGTTACCCTAACTCCAAAACCTTTGAGGTTATCATCGTAGTATTTTTTCTGTGCAGTTTTACCTACCTGTTGTTTTTCTGGGATAGGTAAACTCTCAACGGAAGACTTATTTATTCTCATAATTAATCCACTTTTTTATCAATTGTGTCGAACATGTGTCGAAGAATTGCTTCAAAACTACTCAAAGAACTTATAACTTATTATAGGTGTAACCACAATGAAATAAAAGGATATTAAAAGAAATTAAAATTATGTCGAAGTGCATAAAAAGGCCAATTTCGTT